>JAQUEL010000001.1 GCA_028685295.1 bacterium | reverse complement strand
GCATTATCACTAACGCCCATCATCGATGATAGCTCGCAAAGGCGCTCATCGCCCGTCAGGCACTCAATACTGACGCTGACACTGCCATCGCTGTCAGCAAACTTGATAATTTTCATATGGTTATCAGCGGCCGCCGCTATCTGAGGCGTGTGAGTAATACAAATTACTTGCCTGTGTGTAGCTATTGCCTTCATACGCTCGGCAATAACCCCACCGATACGTCCACCGATACCGGCATCAATTTCATCAAAGATCATAACGGGAATTGCATCATGATCAGCCAGAACGGTTTTTATAGCCAATGCCAGGCGTGATAATTCGCCTCCTGAGGCAACTTTGCGCAATTGCATGGGAGGCTGCCCAGGATTCAGGCTGACCAGCATCTCTACTTCATCCATACCCTTGGAGCCGACAGCCTCAAACCGCTGCTCATCATCTCTCTCTATCGTATTTACAGCTACGGAGAAGACCTGCTTCAGCAACCCCAGACCCTTCAGCTCATCAATCACTCTTTGGGAGAATGAAGCGGCAAATTGCCGGCGTAAACCGCTTAAAGTTTCTGCATCCTGGAGGAGGCGAACTGAGACATCATGAAGCTTGTTCTCCAGATATTCGGCACCGTATTCCTGTTCCTCAAGCGATGACAGCTCTTCAAGAGCCTTATGCCGATAATCAAGCAATGCTTCCGTAGTACCGCCGTATTTTGAGCAAAGACGGTTTATACGATCAAGCCTATCCTGGATCTGTCCCAGACGTTGTGGGTCAAATTCAATTGCGGAACGGTAACCGGCCAGATTTCTACCGCAATCTTCAAGCTCAACCAATATAGATTCCAGCCTGCTCTCTTCCTCTTTCCACTTGCTGTCAACGGCGGAAATGCCGCTGACGGCATCGAGGGCCCTGGATAGACTTTCTACTACTGCCGTAGTTTCACGCCCATAAACCTCCTCATAGGCCTGACTCGCCAGCGCGTAGAGCCTTTCAGCATTGGATAGAATTTTGCTCTCTTCTTCCAAAGCCGCAACCTCTTCCGGCACAATGCCGGCATCATCTATTTCCTGCACCTGAAAGCGTAGATAATCTATCCGCCGCAATCGTTCTTCAGCTTTATCACGTATCTTTGCCAATACGGCGGATAATTCCGTCCTGGCTCTATATGCTTCATTCACACGCTGCCGCAAAGAGAGCACTTCCGCACCGGCATACATATCAAGCATATCTATATGCGTAGCCTGTCTCAGCAACGATTGAGCGTCGTGCTGCCCATGAATATCAGCCAGCAACTCTCCTACGGAGCGAAATACCTGTAAGGGAACTATGTTTCCATTTATGCGACATAGTCCTCGTCCATCGGAACTTATCTCTCTGGAAAGATATAATTCATCATCTATTCCTATTGTGGTGCGCTCTGAAATTTCCTTAATAGACAAGGGCAATAGGTCGGAAAACAGAGCTTGTATACGAGCCTTCTCTGTGCCCGTTTTAACCATATCAGCACTAATTCTTCCACCTAAAATGACATCGATAGCTTCAACGATCAAAGATTTTCCTGATCCGGTTTCCCCGGTAAGTACATTAAGGCCGGGATATAAAACCATTTCCAATTGCTTTATAATACCAAAATTGCTTATCTCCAGAAGACGCAGCATAGATCCTCAATCCCTATCGCAAATACGCGCTTCGTAATCTCCGCCCCACTTGAGTTTGGTGCGTAGGATGGTATAGAAATTACGTTCATGCAGCTTGACTACTCTAGCTTTGTAGGGTGCGCTCTTTATCACAATAACATCGCCTTCAATGAGCTTTTCTCCCTCCTGGCCGTCTACCGTGATCATCGCTTCACGATCCTCACACTCCACCTTGACCCTTACCTCTTCTTCTCCAGATACCACCAGCGAACGGGCATGAAGCGAATGAGCACATATGGGCGTCACTATAATAACGCTCAGGTTGGAATTGACCACCGGACCGCCGGCTGATAAAGAATATGCGGTAGATCCAGTAGGCGTAGCCAGGATTATGCCATCGGCGGCATAAGTAGCCAGATAACGATTATCCACATATGTTTTGAAGCGTATCATTCTGGAAAAAGAGCCTTTGGCCACCACCACATCGTTCATGGCCCGGTAGGAAAGCCGCTCTTTCTCATCAGTTAATACCCGAGCTTGGAGCATCATACGCTCGTCTATGGTATAACGCCTCTGTGATATTGCTGATAAGGCTTCCTCCACCTTATCCAGGCGGACTTCCGTTAAAAAACCCAGCGTTCCCAGATCCACTCCTAATATCGGTACGCCCACAGGTGCCGCCAAACGTGCTGCGCCTAGGAATGAGCCATCGCCACCCAATACCAACAACAAGTCTATATCGCGCACTAATTCGTTATCTGCGCACCCATACTCAGGCCGGCCAAGCGCTGTTGCAAAAGCGGGTCTCATCTTAATAACGACGCATCTCTCTTCCAGCCGCTCCACAAAATGCTTTACCTTATCGATAATTTTTTCACTTTGTGGATGTGAGATAACGCCTATCGCTTTAGGAAAGCCGTTACTCATCCGACTGATCACCTATGGCCTTTATCCTCTCCCTGGCCTTGTCCGTCCATTCATCTTTGGGATGTTCATCGATAAGTTCCTGATACGTTCTTTTGGCCTTGAACCACTTTCCTAATTGTTCGTAGCATTGGCCTGCCTTATATTGGCTTCGAGCAACCCTTCTTTCAAATGATTTGTAAAGTATCACGACTTTTAGATATTCGGTTAAGGCATCTTCATACAAATTCTGAGCTGCAAGAGAATCGCCTATTTTTTCCTGAGTATCGGCCAGAGCCTCACCTGCTATCAACGACAATGATTTGCGATAGGCGGTAACCGCATCCGAATACTTCTTCTGTTGATAATAACAATCGCCTATGGAAGCTGCTGCCTCACGCATAAGCCCGTGCTGCGAGTAATCCTTTAAAAGACGATTGAAGGCCTCTATGGCTGAATTCCAATCAGATGCCTTCATACTGAAGTAACCGGCATAGTAGAGGGCAAACGGCGCCAATTCCGATTTAGGATAAAGCTCCACTACTTTGCGGAATTCAACGACCGCCTCTGTATACTTCGTCTGCTTGCTAAGCAGATTCGCCACCTGGTACTGTGCGTCACAGGCCCATTTGCTGCTGGGATACCTTGACAGCACTTCGCGATATGCTGCAATGGCACCGTTGTAATCCGTCAATTCATAAGCAGCCAGTCCAATTTTATAATAGATTATATCATTACGTGCATTATCCTTATCTATCGATATTGCACGGCGATATATCTCTAAAGCTTTGGCATAGTTCTTCAAGTTGAAACAGTACTCGCCCATTTGATGAAGGGCTTCCACTGCTAGAGCACTCTTAGGATAATTATCGGCCAGCTTGGCGTAGGCCTCCATAGCTTGATCATATTTGCCCAGTTGATTATAGCACCAGCCCTTATTATATAAAGCATCGTGCGTAAATATGCTGGACGGATACTGCTTCAAAAGCTTATCGTAAGCCGTAACTGCTTCCATCAATTTGCTATCCTTGTGATATATCCATCCAATATAGTAAACAGCATCGTCCGCCCACTCGCTATTAGGAAAATCTTGCAAAATGGTGTTGAAGTCATCGTATGCCTGTACAAACTTATTCTGCTCATAATAAGTCCAACCACGAGAGAAAAGCGCATCATCCACAAATTCACTCTGCGGATAATTCGTTAACAATTTCCCATAGGCCTCTACGGCTTTGGAATAATCCTTCAGGGAGTAATACGCTTCACCGAGACGGAACTGAAGTTCAGCAGCCAGCCTGGGGTTCCTATATTGTTCCAGAGCTGTCTGGTAAGCCGTAACAGCCCTCTGATAATCTTTCAACTTCATATAACAGAAGCCTATTGAGTAAGCGGCAAAACCACTTGTCTGTCCTTGTGGCGCTTCTTTCAAAACACGAGAGTATGATTTTATAGCTTCAGCATACTGCTGCAGTTGAAAGTAGCTTTCACCCGCATAATAAGCCGCCAAGGAGGCCAATTCCTTATCCCCGGCAGAGAGAACGCTGCTGAATTCGGATAAGGCCTTTTCATATTGTTTAGCTTTGAAATAACCCTCTCCCAAACGATAATGCGCCTGCATGAGATACTGGCTGTTCGGAAATTCGGCTATAACCCTTGCATATGCCTGAGATGCGGCCTCTCCCCGGTTCAGCTTATTGTTACACTCGCCGATAAGGAAGACTGCATCTCCCTTTCTATCTCCCTTGGGGAAAGTGGCAATGTAATTGCTAAACTGCTTTGCAGCCTCTTCATACAATTCCTTATCATAGAGACCGACAGCAAAATAATACTGTTCCTTGGCGTCGGCAGTATCATCCGCCCCGGCAGCAACAATTGCGACAGCAGAAGTAAGGAGAACAGCAAGCACTCCTATACTTAACGCTTTCCGTAACCGGTCGTTCATAACGCTCACCTCATAGTTATCTTCTCAATCTGAAAATTAGCCACCGTACATAATTCTGCACATTGTATGCGGATACCTTTTTTCAGCAATCAGAAAAGACCGATAACTCTCCCCTCGTCATCCAGATCAATCCCCTCTGCAGCAGGTTTTGTCGGCAAACCGGGCATAGTACGTATATCACCGCAGAGCGGATAAAGGAATCCTGCACCGACAGAAGCACGAATCTCTTTGATCGGCAGCCGGAAGCCCGACGGACATCCTTTCAATAATGGATCATGCGAGAGCGAAAGGTGCGTCTTGGCCATACAGACAGGCAGCCTATCATATCCCATTTCCGTATACCTGGCTATCCCTTTCTCAGCTGCGGGCAGATAATCAACACCCTCTGCCCCATACACTCTGGTGGCAATAATCTCTATCTTTTCCTTTATCGGAATATTCAGATCGTACAAAAAACGAAAATCAGCCGGAGTCTCGGCCGCCCGGATTACAGCTTCGGCCAGTTGAAGGCCGCCTTGGCCGCCGTCAGACCAGACATTGCTGATCACAGCATCAAAAGCACCGGCAGACAACGCCTGCTCGACGACCATATCTATCTCCGCCTGCGTGTCGGTAGGGAATGAATTAATGGCCACAACTACCGGAACTCCAAATAATGCTGCATTCCGGACCTGCTTTTGCAAATTGGCGCACCCTCTGGACAATGCGTCGATATTTTCTTCCAGCAACCCCCTGTCAAGAGGCTGGCCGGCCACAATTTTGAAATCTCCGCTATGGCTCTTCAAGGCCCTTACCGTTGCTACAAGAACCACAGCGTTCGGACGCATATTGCTATAGCGGCATTTGATATTCATGAATTTCTCTGCCCCGATATCGGCTCCAAAGCCGCTTTCCGTCACAACATACCGCCCCAAACGCATAGCGATCATATCTGCCAGAATGGAGCTGTTGCCGTGAGCTATATTGGCAAAGGGGCCGGTATGGACAATACAAGGATTGTTCTCCAGCGTCTGCAAGAGATTTGGCTTGATAGCTTCCCGTAAAAGAACAGCCATAGCTCCTGCCGCTTTCAGGTCTTCAGCCGTAACCGGCCGGCCGTTTTCTGCAGCAGCTACAACTATGCGACCCAGCCGCTTGCGAAGGTCCTTTAGACCGACTGTTAAGGCTAGAATAGCCATCACTTCAGAAGATACCGATATATCGAATCCGGATTCCAAAGGCACGCCGTTTTCTTTGCCGCCAAGACCGGTTACTATATGCCGAAGAGATCTATCGGATATATCGATGACACGCCGCCAATTTATGGTATTGCTGTCGATACCCAGCCGGTTACCTTTAATAATACTGTTATCCAGCATGGCGGACAAAAGATTATGTGCCGCACTGACGGCATGCACATCACCGGTAAGATGAAGATTGAAATCTTCCATCGGGATTACCTGCGCATACCCTCCTCCTGCAGCCCCGCCTTTGATACCGAACGTCGGTCCCATGGAGGGTTGCCGTATAGTGGCAATTGCCTTCTGACCTATATGGTTCAGAGCCTCTACTAATCCGATAGTGGTAGTGGTTTTACCTTCACCAAGGGGCGTAGGTGTTATGGCGGTAACATCGATATATTTAGCACCCTGCCTCTGCTCATACTTCTCTATGACATCTAAATTTATTTTAGCCTTATATTTGCCGTACAGTTCGATGTCGTCACTATCCAATCCCAGTGACGCAGCAATATCAGTTATAGGTTTCAGTTTGGCAGCCTGGGCAATCTCCAGATCACTCAGCATATTTTATCCTTTCTCTACTTATCTTTAACAAGCAGATCCATCATCTCCGACCTAGTCGCCATCTTTGTTCTGAATATACCACGAACAGCCGATGTAACGGTCGATGTACCCGGTTTCTGTACGCCACGCATGGACATACACATGTGCTCTGCCTCAATGATTACCATAACGCCCATGGGATTCAATTGCTGCTCCAGAGCATCGGCAATCTGCGCAGTCAGGCGCTCCTGTACCTGTAATCGCCTGGCATACATATCAACAATCCTGATAAGTTTGGAAAGACCGGTCACTCTGCCGCTCTGCGGTATATATGCCACATGGGCCTTGCCTACGAAGGGAAGCATATGATGCTCACAGAGCGAATAAAGAGGAATATCCTTCACCAGTACCATCTCATCATACTCTTTTTCAGTAAAAACACGCACGATACTGGTAGGGTCCACGCCGGTCCCCTTAAGGATTTCGCCGTACATTCTGGCTACCCGGGCCGGAGTATCGCGCAAGCCTTCGCGCTCAGGGTCCTCGCCTACAGCTTCCAGTATCATTCGCACGGCTGTTTCAATTTTGTCCTTATCTATCATTTCACTATAACGACCTTTCCGCAGCTTCCACAGTATTGCTCATCAGCATGGCTATGGTCATCGGCCCTACGCCGCGCGGCACAGGAGTAATATAGCCGGCTACCTTTTCCACCTGGTCGAAATTGACATCTCCTACCTGACGATCGCCTACTTTATTTGTGCCGACATCGATCACCACGGCCCCGGGCTTTACCATATCCCCGGTAACAATTTCAGGCTTACCGACTGCAGCTACCAGAATATCCGCCTGCCGGCATACCTCCGACAGGTTAGCCGTTTTTGAGTGACATATCGTCACCGTGGCATTCTCTCTTAGCAACAGAATAGCCGCAGGCTTGCCGACCATATTGCTCCGTCCCACTACTACGGCCTGTTTGCCGACCATCGGTACGCCGGTATGCTCTATCAGCTTGATGATACCAGCCGGCGTACAGGGGATAAAAGCTGTATTATCTATCAACAGCTTGCCGATATTCAACGGATGCAGACCATCTACATCCTTCCGCGGATCAATAGCATTGATAACCTCACCGGCATTAAATCCGGGAGGCAACGGCAATTGAACCAATATGCCGTGTATGGCTGGATCAGCGTTCAGCCGCTTTATCAAGTTCAGAAGTTCGCGCTGGGGCACTTTTGCTTCCAGTTTATGTTCTTCCGAATAAAGACCAAAACGCTCACAAGCTCTTTTCTTCATATTGACATATATTCTCGAGGCTGGATCATCGCCGACCAGCACTACCGCCAGCCCGGGACGCACACCCTTTCGTATAAGAACATTCATACGCACCGTCAATTCGCTATAAACGGTGTCAGCTACTGTCCTACCATCGATAACAACCGCCATATCCAACCTCCTCTGTGCTAGTTAAGCCTATGATCAAATTCACAAGCCTTTGATCTTTAAATATTTATCTATATTCCCGGCAGCAATCTTACCGGCACCCATAGCGGCTATGACAGTAGCTGCTCCGGTAACAATATCGCCACCGGCATAAACGCCGGGAATGCTGGTGGCCATAGTATCGGGGTCAGCCGTTATATTACCCCGTTTATTCGTCTCCAGACCGCTGGTGCTCTGCACAAGCAATGGGTTTGGTCCCTGACCGATGGACACGACAACCGTATCCACATCAAGCACATATTCCGATCCTTCAATAACCACAGGCCGACGCCTACCGCTTTCATCCGGTTCGCCCAGTTCCATACGAACACATTCCATACCCTTGACCCAGCCCTTCTCATCGCCCAGAATGGCAACAGGGTTGTTCAGAAGCTTAAAATCAATACCCTCCTCGCGCCCATGATGTTTTTCTTCCGCACGAGCCGGCATCTCTTCCCAGGCGCGTCTATAAACTATGCTCACTTTATCCGCACCCAGGCGTAAAGCTGTTCTGGCAGCATCCATGGCCACATTGCCGCCGCCTACTACGGCAACATGCCGCCCGATGCGTACCGGAGTGTCATACTCCGGGAAACGGTAGGCTCGCATCAGATTTACACGGGTCAAAAATTCATTGGCAGAGTAAACGCCGTTTAAATTTTCACCGGGGATACCCAAAAAGTACGGCAGCCCGGCGCCTGTACCGATAAAGACGGCCTTATAGCCATCGGCAAAGAGATCATCAATGGACAGCGTAGCGCCCACCAGCATATTATATCTGATATCCACCCCGAGACTACGGATATATCCCACCTCTTCATCAAGAATGGCCTTGGGCAGCCGAAATTCCGGTATACCGTATCTAAGAACACCTCCAGGGGCATGCAACGCCTCAAAGAGGACAACCTCGTATCCCAACAAGGCCAGATCGGCAGCTGCAGTAAGGCCGGCCGGGCCAGCACCGATAACCGCCACTTTGGTTTTACTTCCAGAGGATGGTGCAGCCGTCATACCGGTCTGACGATGCTCTCTCTCATAATCAGCCGCAAACCTCTCCAGCCTGCCTATGGCTACCGGCTCACCCTTGCGGCCTAGAACACAATAAGATTCACACTGATTCTCCTGGGGGCAGACACGTCCACAAATGGCAGGCAGGCTGTTCTTGCGCTTAATAACTTCAACAGCGCCTATAAAATCGCTCTCCTTTATCCTGGCAATGAACTCGGGGATATTCACCTCAACCGGGCATCCCCGGGTACAGGGATGCTTCTTGCAGCCCAGGCAACGCGAAGCTTCCTGTAAAGCCTCACGTTCATCATAACCGTAAGGCACCTCATTAAAGTTCTTTATCCGCTCTTCGGGAGATTGTTCCCGCATTCTTACCTTATCCGACACTTGTGTTCCTCTTTTCTGTACCTGCCATAGGCCATCTTTTCTTCCTCACTGAAACGAGTCTGTCTTCTCAGCAGCTCTGCAAAATCAACTTTATGCCCATCAAAATCCGGTCCATCAACACAGGAGAACTTTGTCTCTCCGCCTACGGTAACACGACAACCGCCACACATGCCGGTACCATCCACCATTAAGGCATTGAGACTCACCACAGTGGATATGCCATAATTTCGGGTAAGGTCAGCTACCGCTTTCATCATCGGCAGAGGTCCGATGGCAATAACCTTATCCACCTTCTCTCCGCCCTCGACGATATTCTTGACAGCATCAGTTACAAAGCCATGTAGCCCGTAACTGCCGTCATCCGTAGTATAGTGAACCACATCGCTTACGGCTTTCATCTCGGTCTGAAAAAAAATCAAATCTTTTGATCGTGCGCCTATAACAGAGATAAGCCTGTTTCCTGCTTCCTTGAAGGCCTTCGCTATAGGATATACAGGCGCAACCCCCACGCCGCCCGCGACACACAGAACGGTCCCAACACGTTCTATATGTGTAGCATGTCCCAGCGGCCCCAGCACATCGGTCAAAGCATCGCCCTCCTGTAAAGCACAGATTTCGGAAGAACTCTTGCCTACACTCTGCACCACCAGAGTTATCGTGCCCTTTTGACGATCATAACCTGCAATGGTCAGCGGGATGCGCTCACCCTTTTCTCCATTTCTTACAACTACAAAATGCCCGGCCTGTGCCTTGGCCGCCACCATTGGAGCCAATACGACCAGGAGCTTGATACTCTCGGCCAGATCAGCTGCATATTCTATCTTATACATAACTATTATCTATCCTGCCTTCCTTTTTAGTATCCCCAATAAGCACAATAATTTACCGGCTATGCCTCCGACAAGCCGTTACAGGTGCCGAGAGCAGACCCTCTTGATGCTGTTATATAATTAATACAGAATTCATCCCGACCCGACAAAGCTTCCGCAGCCAGCAATTCCGCCATCAGATCCTTATCGTTCGGGTCCAGTATGACCGCATCCAGACCAACCATCACCGCCATAGCAAGGAATGCTCTGTTCAGCAGTCTTCTGTGAGGAAGACCGTAGGAGATATTGCTTAAACCACATATAGTATGTACGCTTGGATAAAGACGCATAATACCTTCTATGACGGTTAAAGCCACCTTGGCGCTATCTCCTCCTGTACTGATGGGACGAAGCAGGGGATCGAAATAAATATCTTCGGCTTTCACACCGCCGGCAAGCAGACTGTTGTAAAGCCTGCCTGCTATGTCAATTCTTTCCGTCGCCCCTTCGGGAATGCCTCTGTCATCCATACAGAGGGCAATAACAGCACAGCCGTAATCCCTTATCAGAGGCAGCGTATTATCATAACGCGCCGTCTCGGCAGTTATTGAATTGATCATAGCCTTGCCTTTATGAACTTCAAGCGCCTTTGCCAGAGCCAGAGGGTTCGGAGTGTCGATGCATAAAGGCTTATCTGCAACAGCCTGAACCGTCTTCACCAGCCATTCCAACATCACAGGTTCATCATTTACAAAGGTACCTGCATTGACATCGATATAGTCGGCACCTGCCTCAGCCTGCATGCGAGCGAGGTTACCGATAAAATGTGAATCGCCATTCCTTACAGCAGCTTCGACTTCCTTACGGCTGGTATTTATCTTTTCACCAATTATGATCATTTGTTCCTCACTTTCAGTGTCTTTGTGCCTATCGCGTCAAAGCTCGCAAAGCATCGGCGAGTGCCTTAACCTGCAAACGTGCCCCAATTTCAAAGAATTCACTCCGATTTCACTTCTCACTTCTCACTTCTCAAACGGACCGGATGCTTCATATATTAACCACTAATCCGTATTTCTGGCAAGAGCCAACACGGCTGCTGTGAAACAACTCCAGCCGGTAACTCAGCGCACAAGCCCTTCTTTGTCTTATCACCCGACCAGAGGCCCTTAGATCTGCTTAGCTTGCAACGCCGTTATGGCAGTAACATTCACGATGTCCTCTACATTGCATCCACGCGATAAATCGTTCACCGGTTTGGCAAGCCCCTGTAGTATAGGTCCATAAGCCTCAGCCTTTGCCAGCCGTTCCACCAGCTTGTAACCTATATTGCCCGCCTGCAGATCTGGAAAGATCAAAACATTGGCCCGGCCCTTCAGAGGGCTGCTTTCGGCCTTTTTAGCAGCCACATCAGGAATAATCGCTGCATCTGCCTGTAATTCGCCATCAAGCTTCAGATCCGGGCGTTTTTCATGCGCAATACGGGTTGCCTCCACTACCTTATCCACCAGAGGATGGCTGGCGCTTCCCTTGGTAGAAAAAGAGAGCAGCGCCACTTTGGCCTCTGAAAATCCCAGCAGCCTTACAGCCGTATCTGCTGAGGCAATAGCTATATCAGCCAAACCCTCAGCAGTGGGATCAGGTGTCAAGCCGCAATCCGCAAAAATAAAAGTTCCATCTTCACCAAATCTATGATCAGGTACGACCATAGCAAAAAAGCTGGATACCTGATTCACTCCGGGCGCCGTCTTGATCACCTGTAATGCAGGCCTTACTGTATCCGCCGTTGCATGGGAAGCTCCTGCTACCTCTCCATCGGCGTCACCGTTCTTTACCATAAGTACAGCATAATACATGGGATCTTTAGCTGTTTCCAGCGCCTCTTCGCGGGTCATTCCTTTGCTGCGGCGCAATTCGTAGAGCAATTCGGCGTATTTCTCTAAATTTTCGGAAAGAAGAGGGTTTATGATCTGCACAGCGGATAGAGAAACACCTCTTTCAGCAGCTTTCTCTCTAATAACTTTTTCATCACCCAGTAAAAAGACTCTGGCTATTCCCTCACTTGTTACCATAGAGGATGCGATTATCAATCGTTCATCCTCACCTTCCGGATAGACTATCCGCTTATCCAAAGAGACCGCTTCCTGTCTGATCCTTTCAATAATGCTCATTCTTACCTCCCGATGCTTTTGCGCTTAATTCAATAAATCCAAAAGCGCATCAACATTAATATAACTCTCGATTATCTCAGCAGCGAGTGCTATCTTTACACTGTCTGTGCCGCGTATCTTAACCGTTAGATCGTTAATGGCCGAAGCTGCCTTATACGTATCCATTGTCGTAGCCAGAATAGGCAAGTTAACCTTCTTCAATAAATCCAGAATAGAAGTATGCGGCATTATGCCGCCTGTCAGGAGTATCCCGGCGATCATAGGCTCATCTGACAAATTATGCTTGATCATAGCCGCCAAAAGCATATCTTCACGATCTCCCGGCGCTATCAGCAAAGAGCCCGGCTTTATAACGGTCAAAGCCTGATGCGGGGTCATGGCACCAATGAAGAAATCCTTAACCATTCTGTTAAGGACTTCGCTGCCGCTGAGAATTTCGCACTCCAACCCCTCCACTATCTGATCTATAGTAGGATTGGAGAGCACATCATTATATGGTAACGATCCAAGCAGGCTTATATTCTTCCTCCCCAGACCTAATCTCAGATAATGACTGATTTTTTCATACTTGGCCGGTAAAACCTTATTGATAACCGTGCCTATGACATCCACACCTTCAAGCTTGAATAAGGCTGAGCTAAGACTTATCTCATCTATCGGTCTGCCGACGCCTCCCTGGGAGACAATCACTACCTTTGCTCCAAGCATTCCGGCAACAGTAGCGTTGGATAGATCAAAAACAGAGCCCACACCAGCATGTCCCGTACCTTCTACAACAACAAAGTCTTTACCGGCAGCCACTCTGGCATAGGAATCCATAATCCGCTCACGCAAAGGCTTGTAATTCCCGGATTCAATGTAATCCTCGGTAAACCCCCTTGCTATCGCAAGGGGACTCATATCCGACAAGGCATCGTCAAGATTGAAAACCTCTTTTGCCAGAATGGAATCTTCGTCTACTTTATGTCCGTCGATCTCCAGATAACGTTGCCCCACCGGCTTGATAAAACCGACACGCAAATTTCTCTTCCGTAGAGCCGATATAAGCCCCAACGAAAGCATGGTTTTGCCGTCATTGCGCATAGTAGCGGCAACAAAGATTTTTTTAGCCATAATACCACCAGTTATTTATGGAACAAGACGAGCAAGAGCTGAGCGATATGCCTTAAACTCCTTACTTCCCGCCGTTCTTATTATCTCAAAGATTACGCTTTCCACAGTTGTGAGAACAACCCCGGATGATTCCGCTCGTTTCAACGCGATATCCATATCCATCTCACGCTGCGATGAAACGGCATCCACCATAATATACGGATTATACCCCTTATCCGTCAAATCAAGGGCCGTCTGCAACACACAGACATGTGCCTCCACACCAGCGATCACTATATCCGTTTTGCCTAAATCGTCAAGAGCCCTGCTGAAGCTCTCTTCGCCACAGCAACTAAAGCTCATTTTCTCAAAGAGGTTGCATCGATTCAGAAAAGGCTGAAGCCTGGCGACCGTTGCTCCCAGTCCTTTGGGGTATTGCTCTGTTACCATTATCGGCAGATCTAAAGCCTGAAAAACGGCTACGGCTCTTTCAGCCTGGCCGATTACTTCCATACTATTACAGACAACCGGCATCAGCTGCTCCTGCATATCGATCACCAGCAGCAGAACCCTATTCTTATTTATATGCTTAATCACTCGGATTGTTCCTTTCGTGCAATGGAGCATCATTACCGAACTCATAAAGCTATTTTATACTGAGTCGCCGTTACGGTCAATCTTGATATTCCTCGTATCTATCCACTTTGAAACGCCACAGCTGAATATCTTCGTTATTTCGTATACCGGCTTTACGTCTGGCAATATCTATCTGCTGTTCCGGCGTATCAACCCCCTCAAGATTGGGCAGCAGCAAGCCGCTTTTGGCACCTGCTTTAACGATAACTCCATATACAACAGGATCCAGTTCCTCCGGACCGGATATGAGCTCAGGCTCATGGAGGAGATCTACTGCATAAGACAACCGGGACAATTCGTGCCGGCTTATGCCGGGAAAACGAGGATCTGCAACAGCGGCATTGATGGCATTACGGCACACCTCTTCCGCAATGCTCTCCTCGGTTGGATAAACAGTGCCTATGCATCCGCGCAATCCACCCTCATGCTTTATACAGACAAAGGCTCCTGCCTTGCTCTGCTGCCAATGAGGAGCTATTCGGCTGGGATTATCAAGCTTCTCCCCTGTATTAACGTAGCTTTCCACTGCATATCTGGCTAAGGTAAGTAGTTCCTTTCCTCTGATAATATCCGCATCTTCAGAGAAACGCTCTGCACTGTAGACAGCGGCGGCCAGGTTTCGTTTCGGCTTCAAGCCCTTAATGCGATAATACAGATTCAGATATCCAACGCCGTAAGGCCCTTCATATGAAAGTTTGACAGCTTCAACATCTAATCCGTTGACCGCTCCCAGTAGCGCCATAGCTGAGCGATAACCGCATTCCCCGGCCTCCTTACGCAAATCCGGATCAATGGTTACCAGAGAAATAGGATCGGCTTTTAACAGAGCCGCTATGACGGCTTCATCGAACTCATATGCTCTGGGGCTGTATCCCGCCGGTGCCGATAACGTCAATCTGTGAGACAAATCTCCGCTGGCAACGAAAGCAACTTTCCGATCCAGAACAATAGCGGCCTTCTGGACAGCTTCTCCCATAACGTAGTGATCCTCATATGATGTATCCAGACCTATTGAAAGAGCTACCATAGGGATCTGTAAACCTGCTTCCTGCAGATAGTACAGAAATACTAATATTCCATGATCCAGAGTCGGCCAAACGACAGCACTTACCGTTTCCGGAGTAACACCATTTACAGCTACATTTGCCAAATTAGCCTGATTCAATATCTCTCCAGCCAATTCCTTATCCCCTGCAATCTCATACTCAGCTTCAGGAACACCAAAAGAGGAGAGATCTCCTTGTAGAACGGGCAGATCCAGAACAGTAATGCTGCTGTCGACATAAGGGCTGTGAGGAGTAATTATAACAACCGTCTCAGCACCGGAACCATGTAGCTGTCTTACCATCTCCTGCATACCCGCAACGGTTGCAGCTACGTCGTCCACCTTTTTTCCGCCCACAGCCGGGATCAGCAGTGGTGGATGTGGTACAATCCCCGCAAAGACAATATTTGCCGGCATAATACACCCCTTTTTGATAATATATATTTATTCTACCCTCTATTAGTTTCGTAAATACACTTTACGGGGCATTCTTGCACACATAACCCGCAATTAGTGCATAAATCGAAATTGATCTTTGCCGGGCCATTATCAAAGAAGATAGCTTCGGCAGGACAGATATTAGCGCATTTATGACACTTAATACAGCTCTTGCTACAAACTTGCCGTGCCGCTTTGGCCGCTTCTCCTGAATTGCAAAGCACTTGTATGCCGCTTCTTTCCGGCATCATGACCATAACTTGCCTTGGACAAGCATCAACGCATAGACCGCATCCGGCACACCTATCTCTGTCTATAACAGGTAACTTGAGGGGAGACATCGTTATAGCGTTAAACGGACAAACGCTTATACATGTACCCATACCCAGGCACCCATGCCGGCATTTTTTAGGGCCATCGTAAAAGCGTGTCGCAGCTCGGCAATCCTCCAGACCGGAATAATTAAAGATCCTGGCAGACGTATTGTTATTACCACAGCATTTGACTACCGATATCAGTTTATCGGAGTTAATGTTCATTCTCTCTTCCTGCCCGATAATATCTGCTATACGTTCGCTGGCCTCCTTTCTGGAAACCGGACACCCGGTTATAAGAGCGCTGCCGATAACGAGAGCTTCAGCATACCCGGAGCATCCTGGATAGCCACAGGCACCACAGTTGGCGCCGGGCAACTCCGCCAACACGGCATCAATGCGCGGATCTCTGGTAATGGCAAAAGCTCTGGCGGCATAAGCCAGGCCGGCACCTAGAATAAAGCCCAACGCAGCTAGGACAGCCACCGATAAAATTATATTGGAACTCATCGGTGCAGCCCCCTCATGCCATTATAACCACATCGTCGCACAATATCCACTGCCGCCCTCATTTTACCATGCCGGCAAATCCGAAGAATGCCAGAGAAAGAAGGCCGGCGGTTATTAATGCTATCGGTACGCCACGCAAGGCCGGTGGGACATCGCTCAATTCAATCCGCTCTCTTATTCCAGCCATCAATATTATAGCTAAGGTAAAACCTATTGCTGCTGCAGTTCCGTTAACCAAACTGGGTAAAAAGCCGTAACCGGCTCTGATATTAATTACCGCCACGCCAAGAACAGCACAATTGGTCGTTATTAAAGGCAGATAGATGCCCAGCGCCTGATATAAAGTCGGGCTGCTTTTCCTGATCACCAGCTCAACAAATTGAACAAGCGCAGCTATGACCAGAATAAAGGCTATAGTTTGCAGAAAAATTAGATCCAACGGCAGCAGGATATAATGTTGCACTATCCAGGTAAAGGCTGAAGCTATAGCCATGACAAAGGTGACGGCCATACCCATGCCCAGAGCGGTTTCCAGTTGCTTGGATACCCCCAGATAAGGACAGCAACCTAAAAAACGCTGCAAGACATAATTATTTATTAGAACAGCACTGATGATAACAATCATTATCTCTCTGATATCCATACGTTGTTCACCTCAACGATGCTTTGTAAGAAGATTCATTAAGCCTATCATCAGACCAAGCGTGATAAACGCTCCCGGAGCCAGGATCGTTATCAAAGCCGGATCATAGAACCCACGGATAATTTTTAAAGAGAACTGCGGTATGAGAAACAACCGATATGTATTGGACAGACTGCCGGTACCGATGACTTCACGTACAGCGCCCAGCAAAGTAAGCGCCCAGGTAAATCCTAATCCCATCCCCAGGCCATCGGCTGCCGATCGCACAACACCATATTTTCCGGCAAATGCCTCAGCCCTGGCCAGAATAATACAATTGACCACAATAAGGGGAACGAAAATTCCCAGAATGCCGTATAGTTCTGGAGCGAACCCCTGCATTACCAATTGAACAACCGTTACGAAACTGGAAATCACGACGATATAGGCAGGTATCCTTATATCCTCCGGGATAACTTTACGTAAAAGAGAGATGATGGTATTGGAGCATACCAACACAAAAGTAGTGGCCAGACCCATGCCGAGACCGTTAATGGCGGCGGTGGTAACCGCCAATGCAGGACACATTCCCAGAATAAGCCTGAAGGTCGGGTTTTCCCGGAAAAGTCCGTTGCTAAAATCTTCGATAGGTCTCATTTCAACCTCTCTTTATCGTGGAGATACTGATCCACCGCACCCTTCACCCCGCTTGTCACAGCCCTGGAAGTTATTGTGGCTGCAGTTACAGCATCGATCTTTCCTCCATCTACCCTCAATTTCAGTTCTTCCGCACCTTTACCGGCATACTGCCTGAGAAAGGGTAGCTGTGCCGCTTTGCTGCCTAACCCTGGTGTTTCATTTTGCGATAAGATACTGACCCCGGTTACCCTTCCTACCTGGTCTATGCCGACTACGATAACAATGTCACCGCCATAGCCCTTGCCCGTAACAGTAGAAACCACGCCTATCCTTTGGCCATGCAGCAACCCCATCTGGTATTTATGGGTACCGATTGTAATCTCTTTGAAAATATCGGCCCCGGGAAGAAGATTCCGGTATAATCTTTGCCTGGCCGCTTCCTCCTGTGCCTTTATCCTGGGTAATGTTATATTATATGTAAGCCCCAGCGCCAATCCGGCTATGGCACATATCACCAACAATGCCAGACCGAGCTTGATCACCTCTTTCATCTCGCCCCCTTGCCGTAAATGCGAGGCCGCGTATATCTGTCCAGCAGCGGTGTGGCCGCATTCATCAATAGAATAGAATACATAATCCCCTCCGGCAGTGAACCGAAAGCCCTTATCAGCATGGTTAACAATCCGGCCCCCAGTCCGAAATATATCCTCCCCCGAGGAGTAACAGGTGTTGTTACCGGACAGGTAGCCATATAAAGAGCACCTAGAATGAGCCCTCCAGCCAGAAGATGGAAGATGGGGTCCCGCCCCAGAAGCAAGGCGGTAACTGCCACTGTCGATACATAGGTTATGGGTATATGCCATGTTATCACACGCCTATACATAAGATATACGCCACCTAATAATAGGGCCGGAATAGATGTCTCTCCAAGACAACCGCCATGGTTCCCCCAAAACATCTGCCGGTAAAGCGATAGATTGCTGTCAACATGCAGCAGGTCTTTGACGGCCTGCAGATTATCTCCCATCTTAATCACAGCAAGCGGCGTGGCGGTAGCGACGGCATCGAACGGAACAACCCAACTGGTCATAAGCACGGGCCATGCCGCAAGTAAGATTGTCCTGGATATCAGAGCCGGGTTGAATGGATTGTATCCCAAACCGCCATAAACCATTTTACCGAGCCCGATAGCTATCGACGCTCCGATAAAGGGTAACCAAAGCGGCACGGTCGGAGGCAGGTTATAGGCAAGCAGAACGGCTGTTACCAGAGCACTACCGTCAGTTATAGTCACACGCCTTCCCATGGCCCTCTGTATCAGCGCCTCAGCACCCAGTGCACTGGCAACGGTGATGAGAACGATGAGCAGACTGCGCAGGCCAAAAAAATATACTGCCGCAATACCGGCTGGAATGAGAGCGATGGCGACATCATACATCATGCGACGTATATTATCCCGCCCTCTAACATGAGGTGCCGATGAGACTATAAGCTCCCTTGATAAGGGATCAGCCATTCTTCACCTTCCATGCTGCTTTTGCCTTTTATTATTTATCTCAGCTTTGGCATGCTTTATCGATTCCATAAGCGGTAACCTGCCCGGACATACGTAAGAGCAGCAACCGCACTCGATGCAATCGAACAATCCATATGCCTCCACCGCTTGGTCATAATTTAGAGAACGAGAGTAGTGGTAAAGAGAAATCGGCATCAGATAAACCGGACAGGCATCCACACAACGAGCGCATCTTATGCATACCACCGGGTCCTCATGACATATATCCTCATGCCGCATTACCACAACGCCGCCTATACTCTTGGTAAGAGTTACAAGTGTTGTAAATACAGATATGCCTGTCATCGGGCCGCCCATAATGACCTTAGCGATTTTTCCCTTATAACCACCGCATTCGCTTATAAGATCCTCCATACTGGTACCAATACGGGCAATCAGATTCCCGGGCGCACTTACACCCGGCCCGGAAAGAGTTACTCCCCTGGATATCAGCGGCATCCCGGTTGTTATCAACTCAAAAATTTTAGCAACGGTAGCTACATTGTTGACCACAACTCCTACTTCAGACGGCAAACCACCTGAAGGCACTTCTCTGTCCAGGAGTGCTTTGACCATCTGTTTCTCTCCGCCCTGTGGATATTTGGTATCAAGAGCAATTACGCTTATGTCGTCACCCTCTCCGGCAGCTTGCCTTATTGCCGCTAGTGCATCTGGCTTATTAGCTTCAATACCGACAACGATTTTAACATTACCGAGTATATGAGAGATGATCCGGGCGCCGCCAATCACCCACTCAGGATGCTCTACCATCAGGCAGTTATCATCAGTAAGATAATCTTCACATTCTGCTCCATTAATAAGTACGGCATCGATGCTTTTATCAGATTGAGGTGCCAGCTTGATATGCGTTGGGAATGCAGCTCCGCCCATGCCGACAATACCACCTTCCCTGATAATGTTTCTAAGTGTGTCAGGATCAAGGCGTTCCCAGTCAGGGTACGGCATTATATCCGGATACAGTTCATCCTCTCCATCGTTTTCGATGACTACGCTCAACACGTCTCGTCGCATAACGTGAGGACGCGCCTCCAGCGCCATCACCTTTCCAGATATAGGCGAATGTATCGGTGCGGTTATCAAAGCTTCGGCATCACCGATCTTTTGCCCCATAAATACATGGTCGCCTACGTTTATTTGAGGAATACAAGGGACACCGATATGTTGAATCAGCGGTACTACAGCTACAGCAGGTGCTTTAGCTGTTACTGTCGGCTTACCGGCGGTTGCCTGCTTATGGTATCTGAGATGAATACCCTGAGGAAACGTCTTATAACGCAACCGGAGTTCCTCCTCAAAGCAACATATGGATCATTTATTAGCCGGTAATTTAAAAGGCAATTATTATGCCCGGATAGGGCCTAACGCCTGGCGCCGATGTAGCGTGCCCTGTAATACCGAGATGATAACCGGTCTATGGTGATACGTCGTTTTGAGGATGATGCGTGGATGAATTTATCGTTACCTATATATATGCCGACGTGAGACGGCCCACGTCGATAGGTGCTGAAGAAGACTCTGTCTCCAGGGCGTAAAGCGCTCCGGCTTACCGAAGTGCCAACCCTGTATTGCGCGGCTGAAGATCTGGGCAATCTTAGACCATAACGATTGTAAGCAGCCCTGACAAAACCGGAACAATCGTAGCCCTTCCTGCCGTTGCCGCCCCAGACATAAGGTTTGCCCAGGCAGCGTTTGGCCCAGGTGACGATATCGCATCTACCGTCTTTCGGGGCTTTCCCTGCACGGCTCGAATCACCAGCACCAAAGGCGGGCGGGTATGTCATAAATATAAGGGTTATAACGATATATATTTTAATGCATAACTGCGACAAGTTATTTTCTCCTAAAAACAGAACTTAATAATTTACCCGGCATGCCTCATGCAAGATGCATGCCGAGAGACATTTCTATCTTATGTTGCATATCGCCCGAAACCGCACAAAGGCCGCGTACTCCGTACGCGGCCTTTAATTGTCCTCTGTCTCTTTCTTTATCGTTTAGAGAATTGGAATGCTTTACGAGCTCTCTTCAGGCCGTACTTTTTACGTTCCTTCTCACGCGGATCTCTGGTAAGAAACCCTGCTCGACGCAATACCGTTCGTAATGCCTCATCGGAAGAGACTAACGCCCTGGCAATACCATGTCGTATAGCGCCGGCCTGACCAGCAACACCGCCACCGAGCGTCCTGGCAACGACATTGAATTTATCAGCCATAGCTACTGCCACCAAAGGCTGCTTAACAAGCATAGCCAGCGTTTCACGCCCTACGTAATCTCTAAGCGGCTTATTGTTAACTGTTATTTCGCCGGTACCGGGAATTAACCAAACTTTGGCAATTGCCTCTTTACGGCGCCCGGTGCCATAATATTTTACTGCTGCTGCAGCTTTTGTCCGCGCCAAATTCAATCCACTCCTTCAAAAAACCGCGTATATTAATCCGAATATATTAATCCGATATCAATATTATCCTGAATACATTGCGGTAAATACTGTCAACCTTAACGAAAACTCTATATTTCCATTACTTCCGGCTTCTGAGCATCTTGGCCATGTCTCGCATCCTTATACACCCTTAGCTTGCGGTACATCGCTCTTCCCAGGCTATTGTGAGGTAACATTCCCTTAACAGCCAGTTCAATAATCCTTTCCGGATGCTTTGCCATAAGCTTTTCAAAACTTATGGTCTTCAATCCTCCAGGATACTGGGAATGTCGATAATACATCTTATCCGCAGCCTTATTCCCGGTAACCCGGACTCTGGCCGCATTCAAAACTATGACATGATCTCCTGTATCCATATTAGGAGTAAAGATGGGCTTATGTTTGCCTATCAGGACTTGCGCAACCTTGGATGCTAAACGCCCCAGCGGCACATCGGTGGCATCGACCACATACCATTTTCTGTTAATCTCGGTCGGTTTTGCCGAGTAAGTTCTCATACCTCTACCTCTCCCGTTGCTAATGACCTACCTATTTTAATATATCGCCTATAGGATGTCAACACGTACGTAAGGTAGCTTACTCGTTTAGGATACATCTAATTCTTTCCCTGTCGCAAATATGTTGACTAAAGATTTACGGCAGGTTATAATTTCTGTCAGTGCCGAAGTGGTGGAATTGGTATACACGACGGTCTCAAAAACCGTTGGGGGTGACCCCGTGTCGGTTCGACTCCGACCTTCGGCACCAGCTATCTCCCTGATACTCTTTAATCAACACCTGTTTTTGCTTTTTTATATGAGCACGTATTGGTCAGCAATATGCTGAAAAACATATCGCCTCCTCTATCGGGAAGAGTCACACTGGCCGTAAGGCCTCTCTGTTCACTCATCTGCCGGGAGAACTCCAGACCGATAAGCCCTTCTCCTCCGGTATTAGAAAATATATGTCCCAGAGTAAGCCCGGTGCGATCATTGATATTATATCCCAGGCCGACAGCGCTAACATTTCCTTCTCCCTCGATATGATCCGCTTTGAGGATAAATTTATCCCCAAAGTTTCCTTCTATGCCGGTAAAGAAACGAGTTTTTCTATCCTGACGCATTGCACCAAGATGCACCCTGTAATCGGAGATCGTATAAGCGGTTACTATGTAAGGAGTGGATACTCTATCCGAGGTTATATCGTATACTCCCAAAGCGACCCCGTATTTTCTATCTTCATCAGAGAATACAAGGTACTTGGCATTGATTAAGGATCTGGAAAGGTCGTCAAGATCTATATCTACTCCTGCTTCAAATCTATCGCTATAGCCAAACTCGCTACATATATATTTATAAGAGTTATTTAGATCATTGATCTTTCCGTCCACACCAAAATCGAGATAATAGCTCCCGTCACAAACGATATCGATTGTTGGAATGCGCAAAAGCTTGCTCAACTCTGCATCCGCCCTGCGGGCAATGGTAAGTATGATACTTAAGAATATCAACATGGTAATAGAAATAACATTTATTCTTTTCACTTTAATTGCCCTCCTTGCTAAGTATTTACTATTGGGCATCATAAAATGTAGCGCCTGGCACCGACAAAATGCGTTCTGTAGTATGATGTAAAGCGGGTAATCACCACCTTACCGGCTGCTGAAGAGGCGTGAATAAAGGATTCATCCCCCATATATATGCCTACATGAGAGGCGCCGGAGGCGTAAGTTGTAAAGAATACTGCATCTCCGGGACGAAGGTCTTCAAAAACGACAGACCGGCCTTCACGAAACTGATCAAATGACACGCGGGGCAGGCGAACGCCAACAGCCAGAAAAACGGCCTGTACAAACCCTGAGCAATCATATCCTGAAAGAGCGGCTCCTCCCCATACATATGGGATGCCGAGACATCTTTTAGCATTTTCGAGTATGGCATCTGCGAGACGACCGCTGCGGCTGATATTCTCTACAGATCTGCTGCTTATGAAGGCCTTCCAAACCCAGCCTTCCCTACCATTATCAATCCTGACATTGCTCCAGTCTTCCGTCTCATTTAAAAGAGTTACTCTCGTTCCTCTTTCCAATAATGTCAGCGAACTGTAATTAAGACCTGGTCCGGAACGAAGGTTAACTGCATCGGCATTAAGAATACCTGCCCTTTGCGATCTCTTTAAGGTTTCATTATTAATATCAAGAATTTGCCCGGGAGTTATTCGCCCGGGATCTTCTATGCCGTTAAGCTTACAAAGGGCCTCAACACTTGTACCGAGCATTTTGGCGATAGACCATAAAGTATCACCGCTCTTAACCGTATATTGTGCCGCCATGCTAAGGCTAGGTAGAAAGGAAAATATAAGGATAAAGGCTAGGCATATCGTAATACGTTTAAGCATAGTTATATATATTCGCCGGATTGAATAATTTTTCCTCTTTAATATTCCGCTATGCGGGCGACAAAGAAAACGCCGGTAAAGTAGCTTTACCGGCGCCTTCCAGATAGTCAAAGAGGCTCAGCATATGGATAGGAGAACTATTTTAAAGGCAAAATTATAAAAAACTTGCTGCTTTGTTGCCTTACCAGAAGAAGTACTTTATCGCCTGCAGCGGCTATAGCCTTTTTATAATCGTCCGTATCTTTAATCTGCTTGCGATCTACCGTTTCAATAAGCATACCCGGACGCAACCCCAGATCCGCCGCCTTGCTGTTCTGCTCAACAGCAACAATCAGGACACCTGTCACCTCTCCATTAATACCGAACTTGCCAGCCAGTTCAGAAGTAACATTCTGCACCATAATGCCCGTTCTGGAAACCGCTGTATCCTTATCCCGGTTTCCTCCGTCTAGATCCGCCTCATTACGCTCCTGCACTGTTATCTTCAGCTTTAGTTCCTTTCCCTCACGATTTACAACCATAAAGACCTTGTTGCCGGGAGCGGAAGCGGCAACGGCATTGCGAAGCTCATTGGTATTAGCTACCCTTTTTCCATCCCAGGAAATAATAATATCACCCTCGCGCACCCCGGCAGCGGCTGCTGGTGCATCGGGAAACACCTGCGTTACCAAAACGCCCTTAATATCTTTGACACCCATGGCTTTGGCCAATTCAGAGGTCATGTCCTGAATGCCTACGCCTAAATAACCACGGACGACTTTTCCATCCTTCACAAGTTGATTCATAATATCTTTAGCCATATCAATAGGTATGGCCAAACCTATGCCTGCATTAGCCTGTACCACCCCACCCGTTACAATAGCGGTATTAATGCCAATGACTTCGCCGTCCATATTTACCAGGGGGCCACCGCTATTGCCGGGATTAATAGCTGCATCCGTTTGAATAAAATTCTCATACGCAGATATACCCAGATTATGCCTTCCGGTATAGCTCACGATACCTGCTGTTACCGTCTGGCTGAGACCGAATGGGTTTCCGATAGCCAGGACCCACTCACCAACCTTCAGCTCCGCAGATGCCCCCAACGGTGCCACCGGTAGATTGTCAGCATCAATTTTGATAACAGCAACATCGGTCGGTTGATCGCTGCCTATAAGCTTTGCCGACAATTTTCTGCCATCCGACAGCTCGACATTGATCTCATCCGCATTGCCTACAACGTGATTATTGGTCAATATATAACCATCTTTGCTGACGATAACGCCTGAGCCTGCGCCCTGCTTGCGATAGCTCTTAGGCTCGCTGTTCTGACTGCGCGGCCCGAAGAAAAATTCAAAGGGATTGAAATTGAAGGGATCTTGAGAGGCTGAAGGTTGCCCCTTTTCAATAGTAACCACACGTATGAACACTACTGCTGGACGTACTTGCTCGACTACTTTAACAAACTCATTGCTGATAGCACGCAATGTCGGCGCCTGAACTGTTGCAGGAGCCTGTGCGGCTTCAGCATAAAATCCTATTGTCAAAGTGATTATAATGGCCGCAACGAATGCCGATACATTGCCTCGACGCCATAATGACACAAGACTCAAACGGTGCATATCCATACCCCCCCAAAGAATTATCATTAATATAGTAGCCAATGATAAATATATTGTCAATTATCAGCTTCGAGGGCTTTTGATATGAAGCGACAGGCCTGAATATCCTTAAAACGCTGATTGATAACGTTCCAATCTATATTATGCATAAAGGCATTGATATAAGACACTCTGCTGGCACCATAATCAATAAAATATGCATGTTCATATACATCCAGTATCAACAACGGTATTGCCCACCATATACCATAGGTATTATGATCATCAGCAATATAATTGTATATCCGGCCATCTGCAGGCTCATATGCCGCTATAACCCATCCGCGTGCAGCCATACCGGAAGCCTTAAAATCCTCTTCCCAGTTCTCATAAGAACCATAAACCTTTGTCAGTTCCGCTTTCAGCCCCTCATCGATTACAGTACCGGCGCCGGCAAGATTGTCAAAATAAGCTTCATGAAGCTTGACCCCATTGAGAGCAAAGCTAAGCTCTACTTTCAATTCTCTGAGTTCGCTATATGTTTGGTTAGCCTTATCCCGTTCAGCTAAAATTAGCTTCTTATTGATCTCATTGGTTTTATTCACATATCCTTTATAGAGAATATCGTAGTGCTGGACAATTTGATTCGATGATATCCCTTCCATTTTTAGCAAGCCGTCCTTTATAATCTTAGGTTGCAGTTCCATCCTTTTGCCTCCTGTAATTAAGAATATGCGCCGATAGGCATTATCATTTCGGGTTCCTCTTCGGGGTTCAAATCAATCAGGTTTCTTATTCTATCGTCATCAAAGGCGCCTACGCATACGGTGCCCAAACCGAGCGCCTCTGCCTGCAGATAAATGTTCTGAGCGATGCAGCCTGTTTCCATATAAATATATCGCACCCCCCTTTCACGGTAGCGTCGGATAGTTCTCTGGGGCACGGCAATAAGCAGAATAGATGCCGCTGCTTCGGCTATAAACATCTGTCCGTAGGCCGCCTCGGATAAACCGGAGCGTATATCACCTTTATATCGTGGTTCCAGGCTATGCTCCATGCATACGTATCTGTATAAACCTGCCTCTAAACCTTCGATATTTCCAGCGACAAGATAGATCTCCGTGGCATAGGTAGCTCCGGCTGAGGGGAAAGTTCTGTTGCTGCCGGTAACACCGCTTTTGCCTACACCGCCTGCGGCCCATAGCATCTGGCCGGTTTTCTGTAAAGATAAAGGCTTGCAAATATAATTCCTTCGGGAACGACGATAGTAAAGGGCGCTTTCCACTGATTGCTTCCCTTTAAATACAGGCATAGGCAGCTTAACGGAGGGAGCCATTTTCTCCTCCAATAATTTTTTATATATCTACCCCGGAGTATAACGGCTTAAACATATCATGGCATATAGGAGAAATCAATACTGAGAATTAGCGCACAGCCGTAGCTCTATCAGGCATCGTGAATGCGATCTACCACGGAACCGTCGATATGAATAGTAACAGCCCGTCCGATTGCCTCAACATTAATAACGATAGAATGCCCATGTTCACGTTTATCAATAAGGATCCCGACAGTGCCTGCCAGAGGACCGCGCGTTACTACGACCCTATCGCCCTGTCGCAACATAGGGTAAGGCTCTGCTTCGATATTAGATACATCGATAATTCGAAGCGATTTGATCTGCTCTGCTGGTATAATTGCAGGGTGATGTTCATATCCCACTATTCCGGCCACACCATCCGTCTTAAGTATATCCAACCAATGATTACCGGTCATTCGGCAATTGATGAAGAGATAACCGGGAAACATCGGTATCCTGATAAGCTTACGCCTGTCCTTACGTCTGCTCCAGCAGTTCAGGCGGGGCAGAAAAATATCAAATCTCTTCTTTTGAAGACGTTCGGCAACCCTTTCCTCATGTCTTGATCTGGTGTGCACGGCATACCAGTGTTTCATATTCCAACAAAACCTCTCCCGGATTAAAATCCGGATATGATATAATCTTATTCCTGATTAATTTTACCTGAAAGCCGTCTATACTTCCAGAGATAACAGCATTTCCAATATAAAGCAAGCGATAAGTGTCCGTTATCGAAGAGTGAAAATGAGCGATCGGTTTCCGATGCCTCACCTCTTATTTTCGGACAGCCTTACGTAGCTCCATTATCTCCGACGGGGCCAGCTCACGATATTTGCCTGGCTCCAGATTACCCAGTTTCAAGCCGTTTATGGCTATACGACATAACTCAAGAACCGGATGACCAACGGCTTCAAACATTCTTCTCACCTGCCGCTTGCGCCCCTCGTGTATCACTATCTCTACCAGTGCCGCATTAGGACCGGCCTGTATTATTCGTACCCGGGCAGGAGAGGTTATACCATCATCAAGAATGATGCCCTTTCTTAGTCGCTGCAGGTCGGTCATAGCCGGCTTCCCTTCTACTCTGGCCAAGTACGTTTTATCCACTTCATGGCTCGGATGAGCCATCAAATAGGCAAATTCACCGTCATTTGTTAGAAGGATAAGCCCGGAGGTATCCTTGTCCAATCTGCCGACCGGGTAAACGTTCTTAAACGGCACAAGATCCATTAACGTTCTTCTTCCCTGAGGATCATGCCTTGTAGAGAGATATCCGCACGGCTTATTAAGGGCTAAGTATATGAATTTAAGTAAGGGAGCAACCGGTTGTCCATCCAGGCATATTTCATCCGTCTCCGGATCCGCCCTATCCCCTATCAGACCGATATGACCGTTTACGGTAACGCGACCAGCTCTGATCAGTTCCTCGCTCCCTCTGCGGGAAGCTATACCTGCCCTTGCAAGTATCTTTTGTAAACGTTCTTCCGGCATATATGCGCACTCCCGTGATTGTTATAAAGCCTAATAAAGCAAGAAATTTCAAAGCATCCAATGCTTTGAACAGCCATGATTTTTCTATATTACCCACTGCCAGCAATTCGGCACGGCCGATCTGCTCCCGACCTTCATAGAGTATTATATATCCGCACCTAGCACCTTTCTTTATGGGTGCCCGTGCCCTGATCAGCTTTATTTCCTTACGTGGTGCTGCTCTCTTTCCTACAGGAACAACCGTCAGTAAATCTCTATCAGAAACCAGAGATAATTTATTTTTTTCTCCGCCGCGTACGGATATCTGAGTAAAGATACGATCCTTTTTAGCAATATACTGCGGCTCGAAATGCTTAAAACCGTAATCCAGCAGGGATGCGCTGTCTTTAATGGCGTCACTGCTTCCCAAAACTACTCCCATAATACGCCAGCCATTTCTCGTAGCAGAGGAAACCAGGCACCTGCCAGACTGACGAACAAACCCTGTCTTAACACCATCAGCGCCTTTATAAGTCCAGAGTAAGCGATTACGGTTTACCAGAGTTCTGTCCCATTTTTTCCCCGGCCAAGCGATAACCGCTTTCTTGGCGGCAATAACTTCATTAAATATCTTGTAGCGCATAGCGTGCCGAGCCATAATCGATAGATCGTAAGCGGTGGTGAGATGATCCGGATGGTATAGTCCGTTAGGATTCATAAAATGTGTATCCACCGCTCCCAACTGTGCCGCTCGCCTGTTCATCATATCAACGAAGCTTTCCACGGAACCGCTGGTGTGTTCGGCCAGAGCTACAGCTGCATCATTAGCGGATTTTATCAACAACGCATTTAACAGATCGCTTATCGTCAACTCTTCTCCAGCCTGCAGCCAGATAGAGGATTCCGTTGTTGCATCCTGCGCTCTTTGGCTGATGATAGTCTTTTCATTAAGGTTTGCATTCTCAAGGATCAGAATAGCCGTCATTATCTTCGTCGTGCTGGCGGGAGGCCAGCGTTTATGTGAGTTCTTCTGCCAGAGAATTTTTCCGGTAATGACATCTATAAGTAAAGCGCTTGTTGCATTTACCTGTAAAGCAGCTGCTTCCGCTCTCACCGGTGATGGAGAAGTAAGAATAATGCCCGTAAAAAGAGAGAGGATCGCTAATGCATAGAGGTAGCCGGCCCTTAACAGATACGACCGGCAATGTCTTGTAATTTGTAAATAACGACTCAAGTAATTATATGTCAGCATCGCTTACTCCTTCGGCAACTCACATCCGGTAGATATTTTCAGCCGGAACAGCCTCAAGGCCATGCTTTTTAAGAAGTTTTACCGCCTGGTCAATCTCTTCAAGTCTAAGAACAACAATGGCATTATCTTTTGCCTTGCCTACAAAAGCATAGACGTACTCGACATTGATGCCGGCATTGGACAGCAGCCTTATAACATCGGCCAGGCCACCTGGCCGATCCGGGATTTCTAATGCCAGGACCTGCGTTTCCGTAATGGTAAATCCGGCTTGTCGAAGACGTTCGCAAGCGAGATCAGGCTTGTCGACAATCAATCGCAGCACACCGTAATCCACCGTCTCTGCCACTGATAGCGCTCTTATATTAATGCTCGCTTCAGCCAGAATCTCCGTCAATTCGGCCAAGCGGCCGGATTTATTCTCCAGAAAAACTGAAATCTGGGTAACAGCCATGGCTAACCTCCGCTATATCTCTCGCTTGTCGATTATTCTTTTGGCTTTGCCCTCACTGCGGGCAATAGTCCTAGGCTCAACCAGCTTCACGCTGACAGATATCCCCAAAAGGGCTTCAATCTCATGCCGAACTTTTTTCTGAAGAGCTTCTAATTTACGCATTTCATCAGAAAATATATTTGCTGATACCTCTACCCACACTTCAAGAGTATCAAGACTCTTCTCTTGACGATCAACGATAAGCTGGTAGTGGGGTTCCGTCTCCTCTATCTCCATAAGAACGCTCTCAATCTGAGATGGAAAGATATTTACACCACGAATAATCAGCATATCATCAGTACGACCACTCACTCTTTGCATACGTGCAAACGTTCTTCCACAGGAGCATTTCTCGTATGACAGACTGGTAATGTCTCTGGTGCGATATCTAATAACGGGAAAGGCCTCTTTGGTGATAGTGGTAAAGACCAGCTCTCCCGTTTCGCCGGGAGGTAATGGCTTTCCGGTAATGGGATCAATTATTTCAGGGATGAAAAAATCTTCATTAATATGCAATCCGCATTTCAAGAGACAGTTGTATGACACTCCCGGTCCCATAACCTCACTCAGACCGTATATATCCAGCGCCTCTATTCCAAGACAATCTTCAATCGTCTTTCGCATGGCCTCAGTCCAGGGCTCGGCACCGAAAAAACCGGCCCTCAATGGGAGCTTCTCCAGATCGAGCTCTGCTTCAGCAGCCATTTCACCTATATAGAGAGCATATGATGGGGTACAACAGATGACATTGCTGCCAAAATCCTGCAGCAGTTGTACCTGCCGCTTGGTCTGCCCGCCGGAGATAGGGACTACAGCGGCGCCTAATCTTTCGGCGCCGTAATGAATCCCCAGGCCACCGGTAAAGAGTCCGTAGCCATAAGCATTGTGCACTATATCTCCGACTGTAGTCCCTCCTGCAGACAGAGTTCTGGCAATAGCTTCGGCCCAGGTATTGATATCTTCAGATGTGTAGCCTACGACTATTGGATGGCCGGTAGTACCTGAAGAGGCATGAATCCTGGCAACTTGACGCATTGAAACGGCAAACATGCCGAATGGATACGTTTGACGAAGGTCATCCTTTACTGTAAAAGGAAGAAGCTCTAAATCCTCAAGGGTTTTAATATCTCCCGGTGTTATCCCTTTGGCATCAAATCGTTCTTTGTAAAGTGGTACATTTTCATATACGTGCTTGACAGTCTGCTGCAACCGCTCCATTTGCAGCCTTTCAAGCGCCTTGCGGTCCATACATTCAGCGGAGGCGTTGTAAATCATTAGCTATACTCCCTAAGGTCTCTTATCACATTATAGAAGAACCGGCAGGCCTTGTGAAGACGCCTGCCGGTTTTAATAACCTTACTAAACGGCTCTGGCCGTTTCCTCAATAGTGAAGGCTATCATGCGATCGCCTTCCTGTATATCGTTATTTCCATCAAGACCTATACCGCACTCGTAACCGGCCGTCACTTCGCGCACATCCTCTTTAAAGCGCCGCAATGTATTTATACGACCTTCAAATATAACCTCATCAGATCTTATAAGCCTTACTCTAGCACCTCTGACAACTTTGCCATCCAGAACGTAAGACCCTGCCACAATACCCTTCGGCGTCTTAAAGATAGCCCTGACCTCGGCTGTACCCAGCATTACCTCATGCTGTTCCGGTTCCAACATACCGTTGATCGCAGCATTTACATTATCAAGCAATTCATAAATAACCTTGTAAAGCCGCAGATCGATATTCTCCGTCTGAGCCGCTTTAGCGGCTTTGCCGTCCGGTTTTACGTTAAAGCCTACCACAATGGCATTTGACGCCGTCGCCAGCGTCACGTCTGATTCGGATATGCCACCTACACCCTCGTGGATAATATTCACGGTTACTTCATCTGTCGCCAGGTTCTCCAGCGACTGTCTGACAGCCTCAACAGTACCCTGGACATCCGCTTTCAAAATTATGTTCAGTGTATGCGTAACACCTTCCTGAACCTGCTTAAAGAGATCATCAAGAGACATACGCTGCCCCTGTGCCAGCTTCTTCTCCCTATCTCTTATTTGGCGCCCGGCAGCTATTTGACGTGCAATACGTTCATCTTCAACTACGTTCAATTCATCTCCCGCCTGCGGTACTTCAGAAAGACCGAAGATTTCCACAGGCATAGCGGGACCTGCCGCCTTGACGCGTTCTCCTCTGTCGTTAATCATGGCACGTACTTTTCCGCTGACCGTTCCAACAATGATATTATCGCCTACTCTTAAAGTACCATTACTTATGAGAACGGTAGCCAATGCACCCTTGCTCTTATCCATACTGGCCTCTACAACTGTTCCCATAACCTGTCCCTTGGGCCAGGCTTTGAGTTCGGCCATCTCAGCCACCAGAAGTATCATTTCCAGGAGATTGTCAATTCCCATTTTTTTGAGAGCAGATACTTCTACGCAGATAGTATCGCCACCCCAATCTTCGGGAAGCAGATTATGCTCGGCTAATTGCTGTCTTACCCGCTCCGTATTAGCATCAGGCCTATCAATTTTGTTGATAGCCACTACTATCGGCACCCCGGCGGCCCTGGCATGATCAATAGCTTCAATCGATTGAGGCATCAAGCCATCGTCAGCGGCTACCACCAAGACAGCAATGTCGGTTACCTGCGCACCTCTGGCCCTCATAGACGTAAAGGCTTCATGGCCCGGCGTATCCAGAAAAGTTATTCGCTTGCCGGACAGTATAACCTGATAAGCACCGATATGCTGAGTGATTCCACCCGATTCGCTCTCGGTTACATTTGTCTTTCTTATCGCATCGAGCAAAGAGGTCTTGCCGTGGTCTACGTGTCCCATGATTGTAACAATAGGCGGACGCTCCTCTGCAGGACCCACTTGTATACCTTCGCTGATTTGATCAATCTCCGATTTGATTTCGTCTTCTGTATGAACCACTGCTCTGCCTTCGCCGGCCTGAACATTATCAGCACCCACCCCCGCGGATACCGCTGTCTTCTCCTCTGCCGCCGCCTTTTCAGCCAGCTTTACCTGATAGGCCTCTCTGGCTTTAGGAATCATCTCTTCTCCGCCGGCTATAAAGTCGAACTGCGCCGCTAAATGCGCTGCCACCCGTTGATCAACCGCCTGGTTTTCATTGGCTGCCACTCCAAGAACCAAAAGTTTTTTCAATATTTCCACCGGATCTATCTCCATAGCAACAGCCAAATTTTTAATGGTTATCTTATCATCCACCCTGACGAAATTAGGCGGCAATTCACCGCCTTCGTCCGAGTTTTTCCGCTCCTCTTCCAAATATTCCCTGACAAGTTGAGCTTCCGATTCGTCGATGCTGCTGGAATGATTCACAGCTTGAATTCCCAGATCATGCAATATGTCAAGCAAATCTTTATTAGAAAGATTTACCTTCTTTGCTAATTCATATACGCGCACCTTCATCGCACTCACCCCTTTCCTGATAATTTTAAGACTACTTCAGCCAATTCGGGATCGGGTTCTCCTCCAAAGGCTCTATGAAGCCTTCTACTTTTCAACGCCCGGGCGTAGCACTCCGATGATGGACAAATATAGATACCGCGCCCGGACTTTTTACCGCTTTCATCTACCTGGACACGGCCTTCCGGCGTCCTTACCATCCTGATCAATTCCCGTTTAGGTCTGGATACTCCACACCCTGCACACATGCGTATCGGCTCATGTCGTGTCTTCACCGCGATCTCTCCTTATAAATAGAGATCTTCCTCATCCTCTTCCACCATAGCCTTACGGCTCCTCTTCTTTGTCCTCGGCTTACCGAGCATCTTCTCCTCTTCGGAGCGCCCGGATTTCTTCTTTCGCTTTCCTTTACCGGTACCCGGCCCCTCTTCTTCATCTATAATGCCCAAGCTATGGGCATTGATATCCACCGCCAGATCATCAAAGGTAATGACGCTGTTGATATCTGCCATGGTTATTAGATTATCCTGCTCAGTATCCTGTCCCTCTTCTTTCAGAAGAGCGGCAGCAGAAAGGGTCGCATCCAGTTCCTCGGGCTTGAGCTCGCTTATGGGCAGCTCTTCCGCTTCAGCTGTTTCAGCCTGAGTCACTTCGCTTTCTTTATGCATTTCAGCGGTAATACTATCCATCAACCGCTCCATCTCTTCTTTATGGCGCTGTGCCTCCTGGGCCTCGATCTCCTTGTAATCAGTAGCGCTCTTGATATCTATCTTCCATCCGGTAAGCTTTACAGCCAGACGTACATTCTGTCCGCTCTTTCCGATAGCCAGAGACAACTGATCGTCCGGAACCACAACAACGGCACTCTCTTCATCGGAATTCAACTTGACAAACGTTACCTTGGCCGGGCTGAGAGCCGATGAAATAAAGCGGGATATGTCAGAATCCCACGGTACGATATCAATTTTCTCGCCCTTAAGCTCATCAACAACCATCTGCACTCGCGAACCCTTAGCGCCAACACAAGACCCTACCGCATCTACGCTTACGTCTCTGGAAACAACAGCAATTTTGGAACGAGAGCCGGCTTCACGGGCTACCGACTTAATCTCCACAATGCCGTCATGGATCTCAGGCACTTCTATCTCGAACAGGCGCTTTACCAGCCCGGGATGGGTCCTGGATACTTTTACTTGCGGGCCCCTGGGTGTTTTAGCCGCTTCCATAACATAAATTTTTATTCTCTCGTTGTGGCGATAGCGGTCCTGAGGGGCCTGTTCACCCGGAGGGATCACAGCGTCCGTCTTTCCAAGATTAACCAGCACATGACGGTTCTCCACTCGCTGAACAACACCGGTAACAATCTCACCTATACGACGAGAATATTCCTCATATATTACATCGCGTTCGGCTTCCCTAACTCGTTGCATAATAACCTGCTTGGCGGTTTGTGCGGCAATTCGTCCGAATTCACCTGGAGTAACTTCATACTCCATGATCGAACCCACTTCCGCAGCGGCATCGACCTCCTTGGCTTCTTCAAGACTCACTTCAGCAGCTGAATCTTCGACAACATCAACGATGCTCTTCTCTGCTATTACCTTGATGTTGTCACCACTATCAAGATCTATGCGAATGGCCTGCGCACCGCCATAATTCTTACGATAAGCAGAAATAAGCGCAGCCTCAAGAGCTTCTTTCAGCATCTCTATAGGCACGCCACGCTCCTCGGCTATCTGGTGGAGCGCATCCATCAGTTCCATATTCATAACTATTTACTCCTCTCCTTATATATCTGCAACCAATCTAGTCTTGCTTATATCTTCAAGAGGTATGGCATAGACGACATCTTCCACCTCTATCAAAACTTTTCCCTCTTTCAGCCCTTTAAGCATTCCGTTGAACTTCCTGCGATCCTCTATAGGATAAAAAGTGGTTATGCTTGCCTTCCTGCCGGCAAAGCGTCGAAAGTCCTTCTCTTTCTTTATTACTCTATCCAATCCGGGCGAAGATACTTCCAAATGATAAGCTTCGGTCATCAGATCGCTCTCATCAAGATAAGCACCGACCGTGCAGCTGATATGCTCACAATCATCCAAAGTCACACCACCATCCTTATCAACAAAAAGACGGAGATAACTATGCCGACCGGCTCTAACGAATTCTATATCCACCAATTCGTAATTCTCTCTTGCCAGTATCGGTTCGATAATCGCTTCCAGACGCTCAACAAGCTTCATAGAGACACGCTTCCTTTCGAAAACCCTTAACAACAACAAAGAGTGGGCGAACTCCCACTCTTTGCAGAAAACATATAAGCTTAAAGTATAATATCATAATTCAACGGGCAATACAATAGCGATCACTCCCAGTTAACCGCTTTAACCCCCTCTATATCTCTTATTATAGACTTAATATCATCAAAGGTGAAATCGGGTGGTATGCTCAACAGCAAACTCATGGTCAGAGTATTATTTTCCTCACCTTGAGAAATATCCACATTGCGGATATTTACCCCTATTTCTCCCAGCTTGGTACCGACTATACCGAGCTGCCCGGGACGATCCACCATGGTCAGCGTGAAAAGGCGACGACGGTCACGAGGCACAAAGAGGCTCTCGAATCTAGCCAGCAGTATTAGCGCAGATAAAACTATAAGCGTGGCATAAATCGCTACACGAAAGAAAACTCCACCTATTCCTACCGACAGACCTATACCGGCTGCGGCCCATAGACTGGCTGCTGTGGTCAAACCTTTGGTGGCACTGCCGGAACGAAAAATAGTGCCCGCACCCAGAAAGCCTATGCCGGTTACCACCTGAGCTGCAATTCTGGCCGGGTCCATGTTCGGTCCGTTGAAACTGAGCGAAACTATCATATATAAAGCTGCTCCCACACTAACCAGGATATGTGTCCTGAAACCTGCCGGTTTATCATGCATCTCTCGTTCCAGGCCGATCAGCCCTCCCAGAACAACGGCCGCCAACAAACGTATGATTACTGATAGATCAGATAGTACAAACAAAAGCGTCCCCTCCCAATATGGACTTGACCTCCATAGCTGCATCTGCCAGTGAGACCTTCTTTTCCTCGCTACTTCGACGACACTTTATCTCTACCAGCTTACTTTCCAGAGATCTGGGCCCGATTACCGCTCTGACAGGCAATCCTATAAGATCTGCGTCTTTAAATTTAACACCCGGTCGCTCATCTCTATCATCGAGGATATACTCTATGCCGCTACTGTCAAAAGTAGCACATAATTGCCGTATCATCTCTGCCTGCCCCTCGTCACCGGGAGAGATCTGCACGATATAAACGTGGTAAGGCGCCACTGAGGCAGGCCAGACAATGCCTTGCTCATCATGGTTCTGCTCAATAATGGCAGCTACCAGACGACTTATACCTATGCCGTAGCACCCCATGATAATCGTCTGCTCGGTTCCGGTCTCATCAAGGTAAACGGCGTGCATGGCTTCGGTATACCTGGTACCCAGCTTAAAGATATGTCCTATCTCTATCCCCCGCTCTTCTACCAAAAATCCATTGCATTTAGGACAGGGGTCTCCCGATCTGGCCAGTTTCACATCATCGATTATATCCGGCGAGAAATCTCTGCCTATATTAACGTTTATAAAATGAGCATTAGCTTCATTGGCTCCGGTAACGAAGTTGCGCATTTCGGTAACATCTGAATCCACGACAATAGTTGCTTTCTCCTCAAGTCCAACAGGCCCTGAAAAACCTACCGGAGCTCCGGTCAGTGCTTCTATTTCTTCCGGCTCAGCCAGAATCAATTCGCTGGAATTAAGCAGCTTTGCCAGCTTAAATTCATTGACTTCCCTATCTCCCCGTATCAGAACAGCAATCATTCTTCCTTCACCATTCCGATAGATAAGGGTCTTTACCATACGCTCAGCCGGAAGGTTCAGAAAGTCTGCCAATTGACTTATGGTCCTTACTTCCGGGGTCAGAACGGTTTCCATTTCCTTCTCCGGCCCATTCTCCGCCGTTGCCGTCCTGATCCTGGCTGCCTCTCGATTAGCAGCATATTTACAGGTATTGCAGATAATAACAATATCTTCTCCGGCATCAGAAGGAGCCATGAATTCCATCGAATCCGTGCCGCCAATCATACCCGGATCGGCTTCGACAACCAGAGTTTGTAACCCACAGCGTCTGAAGGCTGCATCATAGGCCGTATACATTTTGTTATAGCTCTCATCTAAACCTTCCCGGTCACGGTCAAAGGAGTACAAATCCTTCATTATAAACTCCCGCGATCTTATCACTCCTGAACGGGGACGTAATTCATCACGAAACTTTGTCTGTATCTGATAAAGCATCAGCGGCAGTTGCCGATAGGAACGAACTTCATGACGGATCAGATCGGTAATAACCTCTTCATGAGTAGGCCCCAGACAAAAATCCCGATCGTTCCTGTCCTTTAAGCGAATGACCTCTTTGCCTCCCTTGAACCACCGTCCGGATTCCTGCCACAACTCCGCCGGCTGCAAAGCCGGTAGAAGTATCTCCTGCGCTCCTGTTGCATTCATCTCCTGACGTACGATATTAGAGATCTTTTCCAAAGTTCTGTATCCCAACGGCAAAAAGGAGTATATACCTGCCGCCAGTTTTCTTATCATTCCTGCCCTGAGCATGAGCCGATGGCCGGATGTTTCCGCCTCTGCCGGTATCTCCCTTAAAGTAGTCAAAAAGAGATTACTCATGCGCATTTTTCGTTCCTCCCGCTTCCCGATTCAACAATATATCATCTATTTCTGCCATAAGCGCCGGTATCAGAAGACGCTCCGGCAGCACTTTGAGCATCTTCCCATGCCGAAAGAGCATACCGCGTCCACGCCCGCCAGCTATCCCCACATCGGCATCCCTGGCTTCACCAGGTCCGTTTACAACGCATCCCATAACGGCTATTTTTATCGGTTCCGCGACACCGCTAAGGCGATTCTCCACCTCCTGGGCCATGCCTATAACATCTACTTCACAGCGGCCACAGGTTGGACAGGAGATTATTATGGGACCACGCTGGCGTATGCCTAAAGATTTCAATATCTCCCAGGCTGTTTTAACCTCTTCTTCCGGCTCAGCCGTCAATGAAACGCGCAGAGTATCGCCCAGCCCTTTATAAAGCAGTATGCCTATGCCGATAGAAGACCTTATCGTTCCGGCCCAGGCCCGTCCTGCCTCAGTTATACCTATATGAAAAGGATAATCCGTTCTTTCAGCCATCCTGGCATATGCATCTACGGTCTTCTCTATATCAAAGGCCTTCAAAGATATGACAATATCTTCAAAGCCATTCTCCTCCAGCAAACGGACCTGCTCCCAGGCACTTTCGACTATAGCTTCGCTTACGGCACCACCATATCTCTCCACGATATCCGGAGAGAGCGAGCCGGCATTGGCACCCACCCTGATAGGTACACCTCTAGCCTTAGCCTCACAGGCAATTTCCTTAACCTTGCCGGCATCACTGATATTGCCGGGATTAAGCCGCAGTTTATCCACGCCCTGCTTCAGCGCCTCCAGCGCCAGACGATAATCGAAATGTATATCCGCTATCAACGGCATACCGGCAGTTGCCTTTATCTTACCCAGCGCATGAGCGGCTTCCATATCCGGCACGGCTACTCTAATAGCCTCACAGCCAAGGTCTCTGAGTCGGGCTATTTGCTCAGCCGTCTCTTTTACATTTCTGGTATCGGTATTGGCCATCGATTGCACCATTACAGGCCCATTTCCCCCGATGTAACGCGTACCTAAAGCAATACGTCTGGCATCTCTCCGAACAATCATTTAGAATATCTCCCTGAGGGTTATGGCGGCTATCAGGGCCAGCAAAAGAACCAATCCGATCAGATGCACGAGTCCCTCTTTCTTGGGGTCTATCTTTTTTCCGCCGCGGAACGCCTCTAATATCAGAAAAGCCAAACGGCCGCCGTCAAGTGCCGGCAAAGGCAGAAGATTGAAAACGCCCACGTTGGCACTTAATGCCGCCAGCCAGAAAAGCAGGCCCGTTATTCCACCGGTTCTGGCAGCATCGCCCACTACTCTGGCAATGCCCACGGGTCCGGAAACGGCATCAACCGGCACTTTGAAAGTCATCAACCAGTAAAGCGATTTTATGACATCCCTCGTGAGTTCGTAAGTTTGTAATACACCCACGGATAGAGATTCTCTAAAGCCCATCGGCCGCATAAGGACTTTGAATACTACGCCTATGCGCCCGATATCCTTCTTGACTATCTTTTCTCCCTCTTGAACAGATCCGCTATAAACTTCTGTCTTTAACTCTACCTGATGCTCAACCTTATTTCGCTCGATAAGTAAAACAACCGTTTTCCCCGGTCGAGCGGATATGTAGCGTGTTATCTGAGCAGTAGTATCAAAGCGTTTGCCGTCCACGCCCAGAATCTTATCTCCTCGCATGATCTGAGCCCGATCTGCAGGTGAGGCGGCAATCACTCGATCGACTACAGAAAGAACACCGACAGGACGACCGCCGACCATACCAAGAATAATAAATACCAAGGCGGCAAGAAAGAGATTCATGACGGAGCCCGCTATAATAACCATCATACGCCTGGATAACGGCTTGGAATTAAAACCGTTTGCCCTGTCTTCTTCTTCTCCATCCATACCGGCGATCTTTACATATCCTCCTATGGGGAAGAGATTTACCTGATACCTGGTTTCACCAACAGTCCGATTGAAAAGCATCGGTCCCATTCCCAGAGCAAATTCATCCACCACTATACCGGAGCGCCTGGCGGTAATAAAGTGTCCGAACTCATGTACCAGAGTGAGCACGCCAATGACGATGATAAAAGAGATAAGTGTAACAAGCATAACAGTTCCCCTGTTCAGAAATCAGAAATCAGAATATAGCAGCCCGAGCCGGCAACCGGGGCACTATCCGGAGCTATAGGCACCGGATATTTAATTATTCCCAATTATAATGCTAAAGGCCACAATTTACAAACATCAATGTAAGCAGCCGACAGCACACAATGCTGCTTCCCGAGCCCATTTATCGGCATTCAATAACTCCTCTAAAGAGGGGTTGGAACATACGGTGTGGGCGGATAAAACGGCTTCGGTAACCGCGGCTATAGCGACAAAGGAAATCTTGCCTTTCAGGAAGAGATCGACAGCCACTTCATTGGCAGCATTCATTACTCCGGGAGCGGTTCCACCCTTTGCCGCCGCCTCTCGTGCCAGGCGCAGGGAAGGGAACCTTTTCTCATCCGGATGTTCGAATGTCAGGCTGCCGATACCGGCCGGGTCCAGACGTTCTCCACAATAATCAAGCCGATCGGGATATCCTAAAGCATAACTTATCGGTATCTTCATATCGGCCGGTCCCAATTGTGCCAGCACAGAGCCGTCAATAAAACCGACCATAGAATGAACAATGCTCTGGGGATGTACCACAACCTCTATTTTATCCAGCGGCATATTGAAAAGCCACATGGCTTCTATTATCTCCAAACCTTTATTCATCATGGTAGCGGAATCTATCGTAATTTTCGGTCCCATGCGCCACGTAGGATGACAAAGAGCTCTTTCAGGCGTTATTCCTGCCATCTCATCTATTGTCATATGCACAAACGGACCTCCAGATGCTGTCAAAATTATTCTTTCCAAATCGCTCTTTCGCTCTGCCCGGGAAGCCTGAAAAATGGCGCTATGCTCACTATCAACAGGCAGCAATTTCACCCCGTGTCGCGATACCTCCGGCATAACCACACTACCGCCCAGAACTAAAGTCTCCTTATTTGCCAAAGCAATATCCTTGCCTGAACGTATGGCTGCCAGAGTCGGCATCAGACCTACAGCCCCACTGACGGCCATCATAACAATGTCAACGGATGGATACACAGCTGCTTCTGCCAGACCTTCCCGACCACATCCCACTTTACATCCATCCAGCCTTGCTTCCAGTTCATGAGCAGCCGCTGAATCATACATGCAGATATAATCCGGTTGAAACTCTCGAGCCTGCTCCAGCGCTTTTTCGACATTCCTACCGGCAGCCATGGTGACAAGACGATACTTGTCGGCATGAGCGGCAATAATTGCCAGTGTCAGACTGCCGATGACACCGGTGGACCCCAAAACCGCTATTCCTTTCCTTCGATCAGGAATCATTTCACCTCTCCAAATCGCCGCTCGCGTTGCTGATAATCCCTTATAGCCTTAACCAGATGCTCTCTGGTAAAATCCGGCCACAGGACATCAACGACCGCTATCTCTGTATAAGCTATCTGCCAGAGCAAAAAGTTGCTTACCCTGAAATCGCCTCCTGTTCGTATAAGCAAATCAGGGTCCGGCTGCCCTGCCGTATCAAGCCTATCGCTTATAAATGCCTCGGTCAGTTCCTCAACCTTGAGACGTCCGTCAAGAATATCGCCGGCCAGGGCACCCATCGCCCGACGAAGCTCATCTCTGCCGGAATAACTGACGGCTAGATTCAATATAAGAGAGTCGTTATCGGCTGTTGCCTCCATAGAAGCTCTGAAAACTTCAGCTAGCGATGCGGATAGCCTATCCATATCTCCAATTACCCTTACACGCACACCTTTAGCCTTCATCTCAGCCAATTCAGCCTTCATATAACGCTCGAACAATTCCATAAGAATACTCACTTCTTCAGTGGGACGCTTCCAGTTCTCAGTTGAAAATGAATAAAGCGTAAGATACTTTATACCGATATCTTTACAGGCCTTAATTATCTCTCTTACGGTTTCAGCCCCAGCCGCATGTCCGGCCGATCTGGGCATACCGCGCTTGCAAGCCCATCTTCCATTGCCATCCATTATAACGGCCACATGTGCCGGCAGTGAACTCTGGTCAAGAGAGCCCATAGAATTATCCAATTCCGGACTACTTGCGCTTTTATGCTTGAATAATGATAATAGCTTTCCTACTATACTCAACTCACCATCTCCGTCATAATTTTTAAAGAATAAGATAAAGCCCCTCCAAGGAGGGGATTTATCTTATTCTTCGTTGATAGCTCCTATTGGACATTCATTAACGCAAGTTCCGCATTTCGTACATCCGTTCTGATCAATAAAAAGAAAATTTTCGTTTTCCTCTTTGATGGCACCCACCGGGCAAGTATCCACACAAGTGCCGCATTGAACGCATTCATCAGAAATCTTGTAGGCCATCTTCAGCCACCTCCTTCCCCGTTTCAACCTCATGAGCCAAGGTCAGGAAAAGCCTGTTCTCGCCATCTTCATGCTGGCTGATCACTCTCAGCTGTCCCATCCCCCGCGGCAAATGCCTGGCAGGGCAGGTTATTTCCGCTCCCATCAGGCAAATACCCTCATTGCAAATAATCTCCAGAGCTCTATCATAAGTATAAGCAATCAGGTCGCGCATAATGAAGCTACCGGGCCGCTGAAAGCGCGGTTCAGACCTCCATTATCTCTTTTTCTTTATTCTTCTCAACCTCATTTATATCCTCGATGGCTTTATCGGTGATTTTCTGCGCCTGTTCCTGAGCTCTATGCATATCATCTTCGGATATATCACCATTCTTCTCCATCTGCTTGAGCCGGTCATTAACATCACGTCTCACATTACGGATAGCCACCCGTCCTTCTTCTATCTTACGCCCAACCACCTTGACCAGATCGCGACGCCGTTCCTCCGTCAACTGAGGAATCGCTATTCTTATTACCTGCCCATCGCTGGATGTCGGAAGATCGAGATCCGACTTAGCAATGGCACGCTCAATTATGGATACCATGCTTTTGTCCCAGGGCTGTATCACCAGCAACCGTGGTTCCGGTACAGAAATATTAGCTACCTGGTTCAACGGTGTTTCATTGCCGTAATATTCAACATGTATTCTGTCCAGAAGCGCCGGATTTGCCCGCCCGGTACGAATACTTGCTATTTCTCGTTTGCTTGCCTCAATACTCTTACGTGCCTTATCTTCCATATCATGGAGCAAATCTTTTAACATGATTAAGACTCCCTCCTCACCAATGTACCTATTTTCTCACCGCAGATAACCCGAGCTATATTACCCGGCGTAGTGATATTAAAAACTATAATCGGAAGGCCGTTATCCATACTGAGTGAAATAGCCGTCGAATCCATTACTTTGAGCCCCCTCCTCAGAACCTCTATATAAGGGAGTTCGGCATACTTGACGGCAGCTTTATTCTTTTTCGGGTCGGAATCATAGACACCATCAACGTTGGTTGCCTTGAGGATTGCCTCAGCACCTATTTCTGCCGCTCTAAGAACGGCCGCCGTGTCCGTAGTGAAATAAGGATTTCCGGTTCCTGCAGCAAAAATCACCACTCTCCCCTTCTCCAGATGTCTGACGGCTCGCCGGCGTATAAAAGGCTCTGCTACTTCATGCATGGCAATAGCAGATTGTACTCTGGTGTAAACATTATAGCTCTCCAGCATATCTTGGAGAGCAAGAGCATTGATGACCGTAGCCAACATGCCCATATAATCGCCCGTAGTTCTATCAAGGCCCTGCATACAGCCGGAAACACCTCTGAAGATGTTACCGCCGCCGACAACTACGGCTATCTCCACGCCCATCCCTCTGATGTCTCTGATTTCCTGGGATACGATGCGTAAGATCTCAGGATCTATCCCTCCGCCTTGCTTGTTGCCCATCAGAGCCTCACCACTTAATTTAAGCAATACACGTTTATACACAGGCTTTGACATATTATCTCCTCTTTCACGAGATATCAGCTGACCGTAAATGACCTACTCTTGCACTCCCTGACCAAGGACATAACGCACAAAGCGACGAATCACCATATTTTCGCCTAATTTAGCTATGGTTTCCTTAAGGACATCACCAACCGTTTGGGAATCATCCTTTACGAAGGGCTGATCCAGAAGACAAACCCGGCTATAGAATTTATCAAGACGGCCTTCTATGATCTTGTCAACTATATTCGCCGGCTTGCCTTCTTGAAGCGCCTGCTCTTTTAAAACGCTCTTCTCTCGATCGAGAATATCGGCCGGAACATCATCTCTGCCGACATAATCAGGATCAGTGGCTGCTATTTGCATTGCTATATCCCGTGCAAACGCTTTGAATTCATCCGTCTTGGCTACAAAATCAGTTTCACAATTCACTTCTACAAGCACACCTAATTTGCCGCCACCATGAATATAGGCCTCAATAACACCCTCGGCTGCAACACGACTGGTGCGTTTGGCAACTGAGGCCAGGCCCTTCGTCCGAAGTATATCGGCAGCCTTGCCCATATCGCCGTTAGCCTCGGTCAACGCCTTTTTACAATCCATCATACCGGCACCGGTTTTTTCACGCAATTCTTTAACTTTGGCCGCAGAAATATCCATTCTTTCCTCCCTCTAATCAACTTTTAAAACTAAGCCCGGTTGACGCTCCTCGGAGCAAACCCCGGAAGGATCCTTGGGCTGAGTGTCTATCGACTGCTTATATCTCCACAAGTGTTAATTCCCGTTCGCCCAACGATACTGAAAACTATTTGAGCCAATGCTAATTGCAAGGCCCTTGATCCCATGTGACGCTTTCATCCCCACGGCAGGCCTATAGGTTTTTTAGCTGGTTTGCTAATAACCGGCTGCACTTTTCACTGCCGGCCCCTGGCTCCCTCTAAAGCAAGTAAAGAGGCAAGAGGCTGTATGCCTCTTGCCTCCATTAACTCGCATACTTTTTCACACTGCCTGAGGCGCTTCCTCAGTCGTTTCTTCGGTTTCCTTCTCAACTTCAGGCTCACCGGCAGCAGCTTTAAATGCCTCGGCCAGGGCCGTTTCGGCCGCTTCACCCGCGGCTGCTGCTTCAATTGGAGCCGCAATAGGCTCCGCAGCCTCTTCCTCCGTCTGTTCACCCTGCTTGGCTTCCAGCACGGCATCAGCCATCTTGGAAGTCAACAGGCGAAGCGCTCTGATGGCATCGTCGTTTCCGGGAATAACGTAATCGACCTCATCAGGATCACAGTTGGTATCTACAATAGCCACAATGGGTATATCCAGACGCCTTGCCTCGGTTACGGCGATATGCTCCTTTTTAGTATCGGTAATAAAGAGAACAGATGGTACACCCGGCATATTTTTGATACCGCCCAGGTTTCTCTCCAGCTTATCCATTTCGTCCTGAAGAGAGCTGACTTCCTTCTTGGGAAGCACTTCAAAATATCCGTCTTCTTTCATGCGCTCAAGATCTTTCAACCGTCTGATGCGCTTCTGAATAGTCTGGAAATTGGTCAGGGTACCGCCCAGCCAACGCTGGTTGATGTAGAACATACCGCAACGGGTAGCTTCCTCGGCTACGGTTTCCTGTGCCTGCTTCTTAGTGCCGACAAAGAGGGCTATACCGCCGCCATCCACCACCTCTTTGATGAAGTTGTATGCCTCATCTACTTTCCGTACCGTTTTCTGTAGATCGATGATGTAAATCCCATTTCTATCGGCAAAGATATACTTCTTCATCTTGGGATTCCATCTTCTGGTCTGATGACCAAAATGTACGCCTGCTTCCAAAAGTTGTTTCATGGATACAACCGCCATTATGGTCACCTCCTTTCCTATCGGTTTTCAACCTCCGCCATTCTCATCTCCTCCGGAACCCGGCATTCAAAATCTGCATGCCGGGCCACCACCGGTCAGATCAAACGGCGTGTGTTGTTTTTACTGCCGTAGTATATCATAATTTACAGATCATTATCAAGCCGGCCTGCAAGCGTATACCCACATATCACTCCGCCGCTTCAGTCGGCTTCTCCTGATCGTTGCCAGCGCCTCCGCACTCTGGACAGCCGGGGTCGATGCAAGTATAAGTCAAGCCTTTTCTTTCGGATCCCTTGACAGCGGTAGGTCCACCACAACGGCTGCATTTATGTTCTGTGGATATCCTGCCCCAGACAACAAAATCGCATGCCGGATAACGGCTGCAGCCATGGAAGATCCGGCTGCGCTTACCTTTTCGTTCAACGAGCTCCCCTTCACACTCTGGACGAGGACATCGCGCGCCAACAGTCTTCCTGATCGGCCTGGTATTGCGACACTCGGGAAAGCCTGGACAGGCCAAAAACTTACCGAATCGGCCTTCCTTGATTACCATCTTCCGTCCGCATTTCTCACATACTTCTTCAGTTTCCACAGGAGTAGGCCTGCGCTTCTCAGCCTCTTTTTCCGCTGTATGCAGTGCTGTCTCAAAGGGATGATAAAAAGCGGATATAACCTCATGCCAATCCTCGCCCTGCTCCTCTATCTGATCCAGATCCTGCTCAACTCTTGCCGTAAAGCCGGTATCCATTATGGCGGGGAAATATTGAACCAGCAGATCGGTTACCAGAATACCCAGCTCCGTCGGCCGGAAACGCTTCTCCTCCTGCTCTACATAGCCGCGCTCCTGAATAGTATAAATGATCGGAGCATATGTACTTGGCCTGCCTATGCCTTTCTCCTCAAGAGTCTTTATCAGCGTGGCCTCGGTATAGCGAGGAGGCGCCTGCGTAAAATGCTGCTTAGGGGTAATTCCTTTGCAATCCAATCGCTCGCCCGGCTTCATTGCAGGCAAGGTACGCCTGGCTTCTTCATCAACACTGTCATCAGCTCCTTCAGTGTAAAGACGTGAGAAGCCGGGAAACTTCACCGTAGAGCCTGTAGCTCTGAATATGCATGATCCGACATTAATATCGATAGTTACTCCGTCCAGTATCAGCGGCGACATCTGGCTGGCCAGAAAACGCTTCCATATAAGGTCATACAGCCTTATCTGATCGTGTGACAACCACTTTTTCATATCCTCCGGGCTTCTCATCACGGAAGCAGGCCGTATGGCCTCGTGCGCCTCCTGCGCCCCACGGCGGCTGCGATATACGGGCGGCTTCTCCGGCAGATACTCCTTGCCGAAACGTTCCATGACACAATTGCGACTCTCCTGTTGCGCCTCAGGCGCTACATTGGTTGAGTCGGTTCTCATATAGGTTATCAAGCCTACATGGCCGGCCTCTCCCATCTCTATTCCTTCATAAAGCTGCTGAGCTACCGCCATCGTCCGCCGGGCGGAAAAGCCGAGCTTGCGAGCAGCTTCCTGCTGCAAAGTACTGGTAATGAACGGTGGCGCAGGATTCCGTTTCTGTTCTTTCCGAGTTACATTAGCAATTTGCCACACGGCATCGTGCAATCCTGCCAGTATGGCCTCCATTGCAGCCTTGTCGGCAATCTTGTTTTTCTTGTTATCTATTTTTTTGCCGTCAGCTGCGTGAAGCCTGGCCTCGAAACTCTCTTCATGGCCTTCCTTTGCCAGAGTAGCAATGATACTCCAATATTCCTCGGGGATAAAGGCGGTTATCTCTCGTTCGCGATCAACAACCATACGTACAGCAACGGATTGAACTCTGCCGGCACTCAGGCCTTTGCGCACCTTTTTCCAAAGCAATGGACTGAGCTTATAGCCCACCAGCCTGTCTAAAACACGTCTGGCCTGCTGTGCATCAACACGGCTGTTATCTATATCTTGCGGGTGTTTTAATGCCTCTTCAACAGCCGAACGCGTGATCTGGTTGAATTGTATCCGGCGTGGATCTTTAAGTTCAAGCGCACGGGCCAAATGCCAGGCAATTGCCTCACCCTCTCTGTCCGGGTCAGTAGCCAGATACACTTCGGAAGCAGATTGAGCGGATTTCTTCAGATCTGTGATGACATTCTTCTTTTCCGGGATAACCTCATAAGCAGGCGCAAAATTATGCTCAATATCAACGCCCAATTTGCTGGAGGGCAGATCCATTACATGTCCCATGGATGCCTTGACGACATATTTATCACCAAGAAAAGATTTTATCGTCTTTATTTTTGCAGGAGACTCTACTATAATAAGTGCTCTCGACATTTTTTCACTCCTATTACACTTTATGCCCGGATATATGCGCCTCCGGATAGTTGTTTAATATACCCTTTCAATTCCAATAATGTCAAGTCTGATCCTATCATAGCGGCGGAACCGTCGGCAAGCATTATTATCTCTTCTGTAAAGCGAGGTTTATAATCTATAAATTTCAGCAATGCAGCCTGGCTCTCTGTTAATGTTTCAAGCGTTTCTTTCTCACAGGAATCGAAAAGACACAATTGCATACCCAGCGCTTCAATAATATCATCAACTGTTTCGACTAGAAGAGCGCCCTGCCTGATAAGCTTATGAGGACCACGGGACATGGGATTATCTATTGAACCGGGAACAGCCATCACATCCCGCCCCTGTTCCAGCGCCATATAAGCCGTTATCAATGCTCCGCTCTTATCGCCTGCCTCTACCACGATCACTGCCAGGGCCAGGCCGCTGATAATACGATTCCGCTGCGGGAAATGCCAGGCTGCAGGGATGGATCTCAGGCAAAACTCCGATAGTAACGCCCCATTTTCGGCTATCTTATCAGCCAAACGGCAATTTTCCGGCGGATAAATGTTATCCAGACCGCTGCCCAGAACCGCCAGGGTCCGCCCGCCGGCCTTCAATGCGCCACGGTGCGCCGCCGTATCTATACCTCTGGCCAGGCCGCTGATAATAGTTATACCCTGCTCTGCCAAACCGTATGCCAGCCTGACGGCAATCTCCTTCCCCTGCTGCGTAGGCCTACGTGAGCCGACAATGGCTACAGACTTTTGATCACGCATACTGAGGATGCCTTTCACATACAAAGGCATGGGAGGATCATATATTTCCTTTAGATTTACAGGATAACCATCATCGCCTGGTAAAAGTGCCTGGCAGCCTGCTCCTGCCAGGCGTTCCATTTCAGCTTCAGGAGTAGTGGATGCACGCAACTTAGACAGGCGTTCAGCCAGATCTGTGTCGAAGCCCCTGACGACCGTGTCCGGTGCTCTCCAGAGAGCACCGGGGCCGCCGAAGTATTTCAACAGCTCCGTTTTACGCTTGGGGCTCAAATCGAGCTGGCCGAGAGCGACCATATACGGCAACATATCGGCATCCCCATTATTCCCATACTGTACAGTAAGATCGCAACTCATAGTGTTTACGGTCTCCTGATATAATCGTCGGCCCGCCTTAACTAAGACGGGCCGACAATAAATTAGGTTAATTAACGCTAAACGGCTGTTTGCTTTAGCCGACGCGTAAGAGCAGGCAGTATCTCCAACAAATCGCCTACAATACCATAGTGCGCCACCTTGAATATAGGAGCATCGGAATCCTTGTTAATGGCTATTATCGTATCTGAAGATTGCATGCCGGCGAGATGCTGTACGGCACCGGATATACCGCAGGCAATATATACTTTGGGCTGAACGGTTTTTCCGGTCTGCCCTACCTGATGAATCGCCGGGATCCATCCAGCATCAACGATGGCTCTGGAAGCGCCCACAGCTCCACCCAATGCCTCTGCCAGCTCTGTTATCAAATTAAGGTTTTCGGGTTTGCCCAAACCGCGGCCACCCGCTACTATGATCTCGGCTTCTTCAAGATTAACACCCTGCCCGGTCTCTTTGATAACTTCCAGTAGATCACATAACAGACACTTCCCGTTAAGGCAAGAATCTACCGGAACAATCTCGCCGGCGCAGGAAGTATCACGTAAGGCCGGCTTGAAAACCTTGGGGCGAACAGTAGCCATCTGCGGGCGGTGATACGGGCAGAGTATGGTCGCCATAATGTTGCCGCCAAAAGCAGGCCGGGTTTGTGCCAACAACCCATCTTCATTTATATCCAATTCAGTACAATCTGCCGTTAACCCTGTGTGAATTCGCGCCGCAATTCTCGAGGCCAGGTCGCGACCTTGATTTGTTGCACCTATCAGTACGATATTGGGTTTATAAGTGGTTATCAGGTTGGAGATAATATCCGTATAAGGTCCGGTCTGGTAATGTGCCAGGCGTGGTTCCTGAACTATATATACCTTCTTAGCTCCGTGGTATGTCAATTCATTGGCCATATCACCTGTTTCTTCACCCAGAAGAAGAGCACACAAATCCTGATTGAGCTTATCCGCCAGTTTTCGGCCCTCGCCCAGCAACTCCAGCGTTACGCTCTTCAGCCGCCCTTCATTATGTTCGGCAATAACCCATACACCCTTATACTGACTGAGATCGATCTCTGCCTGCCTGTTATCTTCAACAACGATGGCACCGAATTTACAGGAATCGGCACAAGCACCGCACCCGCTGCAGTTATTCAACAATCCGGCTTTTTTATCCTTTATCTCAATAGCGCCGAACGGGCAGCTTTTCAGACAGGCACTACATCCCACACATTTATCACCAAGAATATAAACACTCATTATTATCCTCCATAACAGAAGTCGAAAGCTGTAATTCAAAATGATCAGAATACGCTTTTTCAATAAACAACAGCTTTTTCATTCCGACTCCTGAATTCCCTGCTGTCCAGGGTCAAACATTCAACTTCGTTATAACCTCAGCCAGGGTCTCCACGGTCTTCTCAGGTTCACCCTCCAGCATAACGGCTTTGGTGTTCCGCTGTGGCGTAAATATACGTACCACCCTGGTAGGCGATCCGGTCAGGCCTGTTCGCTTTTCATCAGCGCCTATATCCGCCGCGTTCCAAACGTTAATCTCCTTCTTCTTGGCAGCCAGCAAGCCTCGCAATGAAGGGTACCGAGGCTCGTTTATCTGCTTGACAACGGTTACCAGTACCGGAAGGGCTGTTTTCATTACCTCATATCCATCTTCAAGCATACGTTCCACCAAGAGCATATCGCCATCCATCTCCATACGTCTGGCATAGGTCACCTGGGGTATCCCAAGCTGCTCAGCAATTCCAGGGCCCACCTGAGCGGTATCGCCATCTATGGCCTGCTTGCCACCGATAATAAGATCGTAATCCCCAATCTTTCTAATGCCCATGGCCAGTGTATAGGCCGTAGCCAGCGTATCAGCACCGGCGAAGGCTCTATCGCTAAGCAAAACAGCATCGTCTGCCCCCATAGCTATAGCCTCTCTCAGAATATCCATTGCTTGGGGAGGCCCCATGGTAATAGCCGTCACCTTGCCACCCATAGCTTCCTTGAGTTGAAGCGCTGCCTCCAGCGCATTGGCATCAAACGGATTGACAATACTCTTGACACCATCCCGTACAAGAGTATTTGTTTCCGGATTTATCTTAACATCGGTGGTATCCGGCACCTGTTTTATGCAGACAATTATATTCATATCCTTCCCCCGTCCATTACCTCAGAAGATGATTGGCGATAACCAGCCTCTGTATCTCCGAGGTTCCTTCGACTATTTCAAAGAGCTTGGCTTCACGCATGAGACGCTCAACCGTATATTCTTTGGTATAACCGTAACCGCCATGTATCTGGACCGCTTTTGTAGTTGTTCTCATGGCCGTTTCTGAGGCAAAGAGCTTGGCCATAGCTGCTTCCTTTTCATAAGACATACCCTGGTCTTTCAGGAAGGCGGCTCTAAGGACCAGCAACCGAGAGGCATCAACCTCAGTAGCCATATCGGCGAGCATTGCCTGAATCAGTTCAAAACTGGATATAGGCTTACCAAACTGGACCCTTACCTTTGAATACTCCAGCGCTTCATCCAGGGCTGCCTGAGCCAAACCGACAGCTCCTATACCCATACCGATACGTCCCACGCCCAGAGTTTCCAGGGCTACACGAAAACCTCTCTTCTCCTTGCCCAGCAGGTTCTCCTTGGGGACCTTGCAATCGGTGAAGATCAATTCACGGTTAGGCAGAGAGCTGTAGGCCATCTTCTTTTCGTTCTTACCGATCTCAAATCCGGGCGTGCCCTTTTCAACTATGAAAGCTGTAAGGCCACGAGCACCTTTATTAATATCCATATTAGCAATAATTACATAAATATCTGCCTCTCCGGCATTAGTGATGAAAACCTTACTGCCGTTGAGAAGATAGTGATCACCGGCATCTACCGCCCTGGTTCTGACATTTCCGGCATCGGAACCTGCGTTGGGTTCCGTCAAACCGAAAGCGCCCACAACCTCTCCTTTGGCCAGCGGCACCAGATATTTCTTCTTCTGCTCTTCGGTTCCAAAAAAATAGATAGGATAGATACAGAGCATATCGGCACCAAACACTGCTCCGGTAGTAGTACAGGCCCGCGAAATCTCCTCACCGACCATGGCCCAGGTTGTAAAATCAAGTCCGGCTCCGCCGTATTCCTCAGGTATGGGTATTCCCATAAGATCCATTTCAGCCATCTGCCGTATATTATCCCAGGGCATCTCTCCACTCTCATCCACCTCGCGAGCCCTGGGTTTGAGAACGCCGTCGGCATATTCCTTGACCATTTCCATAATCATCTGTTGCTCTTCTGAAAGATTGAAATTCACTCTTACCACTCCCCCAATAAGTGCATTAACGATCAGCCTGCGGAATAGTGACGGCTGCAGGCGTCATACTCTTTGGCATTATAAAGCACGTAAGAAAGGATTGTCAATCAGCTTAACCGTCAAAAAGATAAATCAAAATACCTGATGCCGTTTAAAACCTTCTCCTAGAACCTCATGGGTATCGGTCATAATTACGAAGGCATCCGGATCAATCCCATTAATAATATCTTTAAGTTTTCCTGCTTCGACTCTATTGATGACACAAAGCAGCACCTGACGCTTCTGCCCGCTATACAGCCCTTCGCCGTCCAACCCTGTTACGCCTCTACCAAGGTCTCCCAATATGCCGGCTGCAATATCTTCAGAATAATCTGAGATAATTATCGCCATTTTGCTAACGCTGACACCCTCTTGTATCAGATCTATCACACGGGTATTAATATACAGATTGATTAAGGCAAAAAGAGCCAACTCGGCATTAAAAACCACTCCGGCTATAGCAATAATTATGGAATCTACAATCAGCAATGCTTGCCCAACGGTAAGAGAGGTAAACCGGTGTACCAACCGAGCTATCATATCCGTGCCGCCCGTAGTACCCCGAAAGCGGAAAACAATACCCATGCCTATACCGGTAAGCAGACCTCCATATATGGCTGCCAAAAGCAGATCGTGGGTTATAACCGGGATAAACGGTGCAAAGAGATCCACCTCGACGGAGAGGATAATAGTGGCAATCAATGTCCTGAGGCCAAAGCCGGCTCCCAAAATCTTTATGCCGGCATAGAAAAGCGGTATATTGATGACGAGAATGGCCGTTCCCACAGGAACGCGTAACAGATGATGCAGAATTATCGCCAGGCCGGATACGCCGCCACCGGCGATCTTATTGGGAACCAAAAAAACATCCAGACCGATTGCGACCATCGTCACGCCGATAAATATACCGGCATAATCAATCGCAATTCTCTTCCAGTTATGCTCTGTTAATCTGTAACCGGGCAATCTCTTCAAGCTTCGCAATAGCGCTCACCTCTATTACCATTCCCTGACGAAGATAAAATTATGCAGGTTTATTTATATAATCCCCTTGCCCCCCATATATGGTCTGAGAGCCTCTGGAATGATTACATTACCCCCTTCAGTCTGATAGTTCTCAAGTATTGCCGCCAGACACCGTCCGACGGCCAGCCCGGAGCCGTTGATAGTATGAACATACTCTGTACGGCCTGATGCCGAACGATAGCGTATTCCCGCTCTACGAGCTTGAAAATCGGTAAAAGAGCTACAGGACGATATCTCCCGATAGAGCCCCTGCTGAGGGAACCAAACTTCAATATCATATGTTTTTGCAGAGGAGAAGCCCAGATCGGCAGTACACAGAATTATCACCCGGTATGGCAGCCCCAACAGCTGCAACACCTCTTCGGCATCCGCAATAAGTTTTTCCAGTTCTGCAGCCGAATCTTCAGGGCGGGTTAATTTGACAAGTTCCACTTTATTAAATTGGTGTTGCCTTATCAGCCCGCGGGTATCCTTTCCATATGAGCCGGCTTCGGCACGAAAACAGGCTGTATAGGCAGCATAACATACAGGCAGATCATTATCATCCAGAATCTCTTCTCGATGTAAATTGGTTACCGGTACCTCTGCCGTAGGTATAAGATAATACCCTGTAGTGGTTTTGAAGAGATCCTCTTCAAATTTAGGCAGTTGTCCCGTACCCGTCATAGCATCGGCGTTCACTAGAAAAGGTGGGAATATCTCCCTGTAGCCGTGCTTTCCGGTATGAAGATCGAGCATGAAGTTCACTAATGCTCTTTCAAGAAGAGCTCCGGCACCCTTCATAACAGTAAACCTGGCACCGGCCAGCCTAGCCCCTCTTTCGAAATCGAGAATATCCAGCTTCTCTCCCAGATCCCAATGTGCCAGCGGTTCAAAAGCAAAACTGCGCGGCTCGGACCATCGCCTTAACTCAACGTTGTCCTGCTCGCCGATACCTTCAGGAACATCGGGAAGCGGTATATTAGGGATTTCCAGCAGCAAGCTGTTCAAAGTTGCTTCGCAGACCTGCAGTTGCTCATCAAGCTCCTTGATACGAGAGGATACCACCTGCATTTCTGCAATCAACTCATCGGCGTTCTGCTTGTTTCTCTTACGTTCGCCAATGACTCTGGAGAACTCGTTTCTTTTATTCTTAAGTGCTTCTACTTCTATAAGCAACTCTCGACGAAGCCGATCGTTCTCTTGAAATTTCGTAAGATCAATATCGCTATGGCGTCTTCTCAGTGCTTCCGCTACTATTTCCGGATTCTGCCTTATAAGTTTCATATCCAGCATCTGTTTTTGACATACCCCCGTCAAAATTTATTATCTTGTTTTTACCAGTACTCTTGGCGCAATAAAGTGCCTTATCCGCATTACCCAACAATTCAGCCGATGTTGAACCGCCTTGAGGAAAGATAGCAACTCCGCCACTAATTGTCAATCTTTCTGCCAACCATATTTTATTCGTTGCCTGCTCATGCGCCTTGCTAACCCTCTCCCTGATACGGTTGGCGGAAAGGACAGCTTCAACTCCTGTTTCCGGCATAAGCAACACAAATTCTTCGCCACCAAACCTGGCGGCCATGTCCACATCCCGTATGCTGTCCTTGATAATTCGTCCAACAATAAAGAGAGCATCATTGCCTAGAAGATGCCCAAAACGATCGTTGTAAGCCTTGAAATCATCCAGATCGAACATGATTAAAGCCAGCGCTCTGGAGTAACGAAAGGCTCTTCTAACCTCTTCTTCAAAACGCTTCTGAAAATAGCTGAAATTATATAACCCGGTAAGATGATCAATTATCGCCTGATTCTTCAATTCGGTATAAAGGCGAGCATTCTCTATTGCCCGTGCTGCCGAGGCTGCCAGCAAATTCATAAATTGCATATCATCGGTGTCGAAGACCGACCCGCTTTTTTTATTAAAAACATTGAGGACACCAATAACCGATCCTTTTGACCATAGGGGCACGCTCAACTGCGTTCGCAACAGGTTGCCGCGTCCCAGAGGATCTCTGAAACGCCAATCCTTATGGATATCCGCTACGTTCTGGGCTTCTCCAGTCATAGCTACCCAACCGGTTATGCTGTCGCCCAGCGGCAGCTCTACCGTATCATCCGGGCAGCATACAGGCTCCACACGCCTGGGGATAAGGACTTTACGCGTATTATCAATCATATAAAGGGAACCGTATTCGGCCTCCATCACCCTGAGAGCAACATCAACGATCATATCCAGCGTTTTTTCAAGATCCAGGCTCGAACCTAATGCACGGCTTACTTCGTGAATAACAGACATCTCGGAAAGGCGCCGGCTAAGCATGTTTTCCGTTCTCTGCTTTTGCAGCAGAAGATCTTCTAAGTTTTTCTGCTGTTGCAGCAAGCGCCGACGTAATCTATAAAACAAATATGCGGCCACAACAACAGTGCTTATGAGGATCAGAGGCAACAGTGCAGCCGGTTCCGACAATAATCCTCACCTACCCAAAAAAGTGAAAGATATACCAATCGCAATCAAGAAACAGATCAGGCCAAACAGATAAGCTAGATAGCGACGCTCATCATGGCTGAGCTTCAACTCTCCACTTAAAGTTGACAGCAACGCTGCTGACATGAAAGGAATGCCTGGAACACTTTGCCGGTAAGCAAAAGCTATTATACCGGCTACGACTAAGGACAAGGAGAGTAGAATATATCTGAAAGGATTAAACAGCTTAAGCTTTCTCATTACCAGAACGAATAAGAAAAAGAAGAGCACATCTCCCAAACCGAAGAGCGGCAAATGCGGGCCACCAGCGGGTCCCGGATAAGTAACGATCATCTTATCAACAAGGGCTTCATTCTGCAGCATCTTGGCAGTGGGACCGTAGTAAACACTCCAAATATCAGCCAACGCAGCTACCAAAGCTATAGGGAAAAGTATATTCACCTCCCGAATCAGCAGGCTTACGATATAAGCCATCCATATGGCAGAAGCCATTATCCAAAGGTTAATCATGGCTTCATGTAGCAGATAGCTGGAGGCAATAAGAAAGAGTAGACCGCTTATTACCAAGCCGGCGATCAAGCCACTGGAGAAATCCATCCTTGAAAGAAAATATGTCGACAGGCAAAGCGTAATTATGCCGATAAAATAAGGTAATGCACCGCTTATTCCTGCCTGGCTCCCAGTTATACTGCTGATGATACTCATTGCTAAGTAACCGAGTATCAAAACCATAATTCCGGGCAATGCTTTTTTTAGATTCGACAAGTACCTCACCTCTTAAACGGTATACATACTTATTCTCTAAGAAGGGAAGATATCCTTCTACAGTACCTTCGGCCGTCGTTTCTTGCAGATAACCTCTTTTGCTTCGGCATCATATCAAAGCACCAATATATCCGGGCGATGATAGATTTTACCGTTTATCTCATGCGATAATAATGGCCAGGCACTTGTCTTGGAAATAATGCAAGATCCGTCAGGCATAGCCAATATAGTATCCTCTGATTTTGTACCGCTTATAGACGGATTCCAAGCAAAGGCCTGGTAGGGCTGCACTATCTCTGTTGAAGAGAGCATCCCCTTGTAATCTCTACCTGTATAGCCGGTAGCGCCACCCTGGTGATGCCAGCGCCATTCATCGGCATATCCGCTCTCTTCATAAACACGACGGCCACAATCGAAAACCTTGGCTATTGCAACTCCCGGCGTGGTAGCCTCGATATAAGCGGCATCCACCCTGGTTACTGCGTCATGCTTACGTCGCAATTCTGAGGGTATCTGACCGATATGCACCATTCTGGTCATGGAGGTTATCAATCCGCCGTGACGACCGCAGACCGCCAGCATGGCAACACGATTGAAAACCTTATCAGTCGGCAAAGGATGGCGATAACGCTCGATACGTTCATCCGCAGCTATCAATAATGTTACCGGAATAACATGCCGCTCCATAAGAGCCTCTGCCAGAATACCGGCAATGGCGCACTCTGTCATACCGGGTTTGATGGATAATGCCACTTCATCCATAGCAGCGGCCGTATCCGCTCCTACTTGCGTATATCTGTCGATTTCCTCCGGCAATAGTGAGTATCGCAGAGTTGCTATGTCGGCTGACACATCCGCGGCACCGGCAAAGGGAATATCCGATCCTGCCGATTTATCCGATACGCGCTCCTGTACAGCTGACGGCACAGCATACCAGGGTTCTTCAATCAAACTTATTTCCACGCCGCTTAATTCTTCTTCTCTTAATCTGGGCGCTTCTATATTATTGGTAATGAGATAATCCTTTTCCTGCGTCAGCAACAAAGTTGCCGCCGCTTTTTCAGAGGCAATAGAGACGTGCGCCTCACCACCACACAGATACCATGTAACGTTAGCCTGCCTCCCCAGCAAAAGAACATCCAGTCCCTGCCTTTGCATATACCCTCTTATGCGAGTTCTCTTCTGTTCAAACTCTCTGCTGATGCCATCATCAACCATCTCTTGTTCATACCTCCCTGGCTGCAAAATAGAACGGCATATAAAGCAGGGCATATTCTTAAATATGCCCTGCTCATCTCCAGCTCTTAAAGTCCTTCGCAAATGAGATTTTACTTCTTTTCTTTATCCGCCGGCTTAGCGGAACCCTGTTCAGCGTTCTGTGCCGCCTGCTGCCGTTGCTGAGCTTGCATCATCTGTGCCATCTGCTTGCCGTATATCTCCTGAGCCCGTTTCTCCTCATCCGCCGCTTTATTCTGCAGCCCCATCTCCTTATATATGCCGGAGAGATTATAATGCATAAAGAAATCGGCATAGGATAGATCGGACGCATCCTCATATTGAAGCAACGCCGCATCCCGCTTGCCCTGTTTGCGATAAATATTTCCCAGCGCCAAATGTAAATCCGCGCTGCTCCCATGTTTGAGACCTCTATCATAGGCTTCTTCCGCTTTAGCAAGCCGACTCTTTTTTTCATATAACTGCCCTATCTGGTAATAGACGGAAGCGATATAAGGATCGTAAGGGTTCTGCTTCAGTGCCTTTTCAAAGGCCAGCAAAGCTTTATCGTCCTTCCCCTCCGATAGATGCTTATAAGCTCTGATTTCGGCATCGACTACCTGTATGTCGGCCTTCTTACGAAGATCGGCCATCCACTTGGCAAGAGCAGTAGATTGCTTCTCTCCAAGCAATTGCTCGCGAACCTCTTTAGCCTTGGCATTAAATTCTTTTCCGGCAGGTTCCTTCTTGTATTGATCTTTATACGCTTTCTTGACATCGGCATCGCTGACGCTGACAGCCTGTTTCTGTTTATCTACCAATGCCTGAAGTCTCATGCCTTCAGTGATTTCACGCCGCAGCATATTGATATCATAGCCTAGAGATCTCAGACGCTCACGGAACGCTTTATCCGAAGGGAAAGATTTTTTAATTTCATCTATCTGTTTCTGCACATCTTTACGACCGATTTTGATCCTCGTCCTGTCGGCCTCCTGCAGAAGTAGCACTCTATCCGACATTTCTTCCAGTAGTTGTGCTTTCACAGATGTAGCATTGGTCTCTTTAAATTGCCCACCACCCGGCTGTTCCTTATATGCTGCAACACGCCTGGCAAACTCCCTATCGAAGTTTGCTCGGAGCAAGGGTTTTCCGCCGACAATCGCCACCTCCCGGGATAAGTTCTGCCCCTTTTCGGCATTCGACATCATGTTCCCGCCGTACATATAAAAGGCGGAGATGAGGAATATGGCGGCAATAACGCCCATTCCCCATTTCATAGTAGTTCCGAATTTTTTTCGGATATAGATTATCGACATATCCTATCTCTTCTCCTTTAGTCTTAAGAAATCAGAGGCCGGAATTCCGGTTATCCTGAGCACACTTCTCAAACAAAGCGGAAATGTTAATCCTGGCCACGGAATTCTTTTCGCTGATCAGCCATCTCATTATAATACAGGATTGCTTTTCCTCCAACCCCGCCCGAATACGTAGATGCATATATCATTTCGATTTATGATTTCCTCTCTTCTGTAACCCTGCGTTGGCATTAAGGCCCTGCCTAACGGCCCCGGCTATGCCATCCATCATACGCCGCCCGATCTCATTCAGTAAAAGGCGATCGTACTTTTCTGCGCGTAGATCATCCAGGTGCAAGGGTTCACCAACAATTACCTTTACCGGATGCGGGTGCAAAACAACTCCGCCCGGCGGTAAAACATCAGCCGTGCCGATCAGACCTAGCGGCACTACCGGCACATTGCTTTGCGCTGCCACCAGAGCTGCACCGGCTTCAGCCGATTGCAAGGTGCCGTCCGGGCTGCGCCGTCCTTCCGGAAATATACAGACTACATTACCGTCACGCAGCAACGTCCAAGCACGCTTCAACGCACCTCTATCAGCGGTACCGCGTTTTACGGGAAAGGCCCCCGTTCCGGCAATGATAGAACCCAGTATAGGAATCTCAAAAAGCTCTTGCTTGGCCATGAAATAGACCATCCGTCTGATAGCTGCGCCGACAAGAGGGGGATCCAGATGGCTGATGTGATTGGCTACCAGCAAGCAGCCGCCGCTCCTTGGAATATCCGCTCCCACAACCTCCATCCTGCAGAATATTTTGAAAAAAGCCCAGGATATAGCTCGTCCGGGACGATATAGCATCATCTCTTTGCCGTTACTCCTTCACATACGGATATTATCTCCTGTATCACGTCATTGATACTCTTTTTATCGCTATCTATAAGAACCGCATCTTTCGCTGGGCGCAGTGGCGCCAGCGCCCGATTACTATCACGATTATCACGTTCTTCAATATCGGCAAGCACCAGCTCATAACGAATATCGCTGCCTCTTTTCTGCAGTTCCAGCCAGCGTCTTCTGGCACGTTCCTCCACGGAGGCCGTCAGGAATATCTTCACCTGTGCCTCAGGGAAGATAACGGTGCCGATATCTCTGCCCTCCATAACTACTCCGCCTCGCTTACCGAAACGCCGTTGCAACGCCGACAGTTGTTCTCTGACTCCAGCAACAGCCGATATCGGTGAAGCCAGACGTGATATCTTTGGCGTCCTTATTTCATCAGTGATGTCACAACCGTTTACCACTATCCGCTGAGCACCGTCTTGCCGGATAAACTCGAATTTCATATCCGACGCCAGCCTGGTCAGCTCCTCTTCATTCTCCACAATGCCGCAACGCAAACCGAGCCAGGCCACAGCTCTGTACATGGCACCAGTATCTATATAAGTATAGCCTAAATATTCAGCCAAGCCCCTTGCTACACTGCTCTTACCGGCTCCGGCCGGGCCGTCTATGGCAATAATCAGATCCCCTGCAATATTATGCACCGGCACATACCTCCTCCAATATCTTATAAAAATTAGGGAAGGAAGTATCTATACAATCCGTGTTCATAATACGGCTTTCACCCGAGGCCAAGGCTGCCGCTATCGAGGCTGACATAGCAATGCGATGATCGCCGTTGCTATCGACAACAGCACTCTGTAGTCTGCCGCCGCCGGTAATTCTCATACCGTCCTCCTTTTCCATAGCTCTCACACCAAAAGCGTGCAGCATACTGCATACGGAAGCAATCCTATCCGTTTCCTTTACCCGCAGCTCGGCGGCATCCTTGATCAGCGTTTCCCCATCAGCCAGAGCAGCGGCCACGGCAAGGGCCGGGATTTCATCGATAAGTCGCGGTATCAGCGGAGCATCGATTATTGTCCCGCGCAATTTACCACCGGTTATCGATATATTACCTACCGGCTCTCCGGCTTCCTCTCTGACATTAACTACTTTCAACTCGGCGCCCATAGCACGAAGAACATCTATGATACCTGTTCGGGTAGGGTTAAGCCCTATATCGACTAAAGTGAGGGCGGCACCGGGAAGAGATGCGGCCAGTACCATAAAGAAAGCAGCCGACGAAATATCACCCGGTATACTGATCTCTCTACCTGTCATAGTGCCGCCGGGGTTAAGAGCAACGCTGTTGCCGTCGATAGAGATATCCGCCCCCAAGGCAGCCAACATACGCTCTCCATGGTCGCGTGATTTATACGGCTCCCATATATTAGTGGGTTCCTCGGCAAAGAGGCCTGAGAGCAACAATGATGTTTTTATCTGAGCGCTGGCCACAGGAATTTTATAGCTCAAACCTGCTAGCGGATGCCTGCCCCGGACTGCTACCGGTGCCAAAATCCTGGCGCTGCGCCCCTGAAAGCTCGCTCCCCTTAGAGAGAGCGGTCTGGTAACGCGATCCATCGGTCTTTCTCGCAGAGATCCATCTCCGGTTATGACTGCAAACATATCCAACCCTGCCAAAAGCCCCAACATAAGCCTGGCTGTAGTACCTGAATTGCCCACCTGCAAAATATCTTCGGGTTCATGCAGCCCCTGTACACCCTGACCCTTTACAATTATATGGGTGCCTTCCTGTACAATGGAAACACCCAGCATTCTGAAGATATTCACCGTTGCACGGCAATCTGCCGAATCTAGAAAATTATGAATAACGGAATCTCCTTCTGCCAACGATCCCAACATAATCGCCCTGTGTGATATCGATTTGTCACCCGGAACCCTGATTACGCCACCAAGGCTTCTACATGGTAATATCGTTCTGCAGCTCATCAGCTTAATCCGTTCCTATATTCTTTGGCGTTCTCCAGAAATTCCAGTAAAGACTTTTCGTCGCTGCTGGAGATCATATCCGATAAATAATCAAGCTGCTTCCTGAATAGAGCCAATGCTTTAAGAACTTCCATTTTATTACTAACATAGATATCATTCCACATCTTAGAATCGCTGCCGGCCACCCGGGTAATATCTTTGAAGCCGCCGGCGGCAAGCCGTGTCAGCTCCTCTAATTGCATATCGGCAACAGTATTCACCAGGCATTGCGCCACAGCATGCGGTAGATGGCTGACCATGGCTACCAGAGTATCATGTTCTGCTAAGCCCACAATCTCCGGCAAAGCGCCTACTCCTTTCACCAGCGTCGTCAAACAGCTGGTATGATCGTCATGATCATCAACCGGCGTCAGAAGATATCTGGCGTTTATAAAGAGATCCGGGGAGGCATATGCTATACCGGCCTTCTCTGCACCAGCCATAGGATGTCCACCGATGAAAGAGACGCCTTCAGGCTTGATCTTCTTCAGTTCATTAATCAGCATGGACTTTGTGCTGCAAACGTCCGTGATCAACGATCCGGACTTCATATGAGGTATCATTATTCTGCCGAGATCTATGGACGCCATTACCGGAGCAGCCAGCACAAGTATATCGGCGCCCTTAACAGCCTCTATCGGGTCCAGGGTTCCACGGTCCACTGCCCCCATATCCAATGCTCTCTCAATTGTCCGGGCACATCTGGCCAGGCCTACTACCTCTTCGGCCAATCCGTTCTGTCTGACAGCCATTCCCAGCGAGCCGCCGATCAGACCAAGACCGGCAATGGCACAGCGATGGTAGAGAGACATTCTAGACTGTCCTCCCTAGAATCTCGGCAATAGGCTTGATCTCTGCCATTAACCTGGCAAAGTTTGCATATGTAAGTGATTGCGATCCGTCGGAGAGCGCTTCACCCGGACGAGGATGCACTTCTATCATCAGACCGTCAGCACCGGCGGCTATGGCCGCACGCGCCATCGGTGCCACCAGACGCCAATGTCCTGTGCCATGGCTGGGATCCACCCATACAGGCAGATGAGAAAGCTCCCGAATCAAGGGCACCGCACTAAGATCGAGAGTATTGCGAGTGTATGGCTCGAATGTCCTGATCCCACGCTCACAAAGTATGACGGATGTATTGCCTTCCGACATGATATACTCTGCCGCCATGAGCAGTTCTTCAATAGTAGCCGACAGCCCCCGTTTCAATAAAACAGGCTTTTTGGATTTGCCAACCTCTCTCAGGAGAAAGAAGTTCTGCATATTTCGGGCACCTATCTGCAGCATATCCGAATATTCCATTACCAGATCTACGCTGCGGGGATCCATGATTTCAGTGACAATAGGCAGTCCGGTTTCCTGCCTGGCCGCAGCCAGTATCTTCAGCCCCTCCTCTTCAAGCCCTTGGAAGGCATACGGAGAGGTCCTGGGCTTGAATGCGCCCCCACGCAGTATGCTTGCTCCTACAGCTTTGATGGCCTGCGCCGTTTCCAGCAACTGCTCTTGATCCTCCACAGCACACGGCCCGGCGGAAATAACCACTGCATTTCCCCCTATGGTTACACCGCCAACTTTAATAATCGTATTCTCAGGCTGAAATTCCCTGCCGACCAGCCGAAAAGGCTTTAATATGGGTACGACTTTTTCAACAGCGGTTATGGCTTCCAGTTGCTCTGCCAGCAGAGCTTTCTCATCGTTATGTACGCCGATAGCGCCTATTATCGTCTTCTCTACACCTTCGGAGACATGAGTCCCATAGCCCTTATCACCCAGACGGCTGACAACCTGACGTATATCGGCTTCAGTCGCCTCCCGCTTCATGATAATTATCATATCCTCTACCTCTTCTTCCTACGCAAACTACTATCTCTCAAGCACATCTGAAAGGGCTTTTATAAACCTTTCATTCTGTCCCATAGTGCCTACGGTAACACGGATATAGTCCGAAAGCCCGAATATATCGCCTGTTCTGATAATTACTCCCTTGGACATTAAGGCTCTGAAAACCTCTCTTGAATCCAGGCCGACCCTGACCATAATAAAATTAGCCTCTGTTGGCATATAATCCAGGCCCATAGCGGTAAAGCTCTGTTGTAAGAACCGCTTTCCTTCAGAAACAAGCTGCCGGCTACGCCTAACCTGATCCGGATCGTTCAAAGAGGCCTGTGCCGCTGCCAGCGCCAGGCTATTGACGTTAAAGGGTTCCTTGACACGGTTGAGATGAGCAATTATCTCCGGTGAAGAGACCGCATATCCCACGCGCAAACCGGCTAAACCGTAAATTTTGGAGAAAGTGCGCAAAGTCACTATATGACGTCCTTCACCGATATAGCGAAGACTATCCGGATAATCCTCAGCTTCCACATACTCATAGTATGCTTCATCGAAGACGGCAATGGCATCGGCCGGTAGCTTTTTCAGGAAGCGCTCTACCTCATTTTGCCTTACTATAGTCCCTGTCGGGTTGTTGGGATTACAAATAAAAATCAGCTTTGTCCTGTCACTGAATTTAGATGCCATGGCATCCAAATCATGCCGAAAATCCTTCAGAGGCACCTTTATAAGTCTGGCGTTCATCAGGATAACAGCTGAATCGTAACGTGAAAATGACGGGTCAGCCACTATTACCTCATCTCCCGGATGAAGATAAGTTATCCCTAAAAAGTGTATTATCTCATCCGAACCGTTACCGATAAAGAGCTGATTAGATTCTACTTTCAACATGGAAGCAAGTGCTTTTTTCAAATAATGAGCATTGCCGTCAGGATATATCTGCATTCCAGCCGCTGCCTTGCGAACAGCTTCAACAGCCAATGGCGACGGTCCAAGCGGATTCTCATTGGATGCCATCTTGATTACCCCTGTTATGCCCAGTTCTCTCTCCACTTCCTCAATCGGTTTTCCCGGCTCATACGGCTCCAGATCCGCTATACAGGAACGTACCAATGCATCAATAGACATACTATTACCTCCAACTAATATCTGTTTCACTGGCGAGTATTGCCACCGGATATTGCTGTTGCCGTGCCGGATTCTAATGCGCTGGCTCTCTCCAGCAACCAGAAACCGGCCAAAATTATCAAACAGGCCAGTGATTTATATACATGCGCCAGCAAATTATGGGTTCCAAGCATAGTAACGACACTAACTGCCGAAAAAGCCATAGCAAACATACCGATGATAAACATCAGCATCAAAGATCCGCCGCCTTGGCGATGCAGCTTCATAAATCCCAGTGCAGCCACTACATAAAGAAAAGCTATAATAGCTTCCATATACATGGCCGGTTCACCTGCACTCTTGCCAGGAATATAGGTAAACGGTCTCAACTGAGCAAATGATTCCAGCAGAAGATAAAGCAGCAATGCTATAAGTATAGGCAATAGGGCCTCCTGAAGAGGGTTCTCTACAAGAAGATAATCTCTTCTCTTAGGCATAAAGACTGCTGTAATGATCATGAACGCGCCTATCAAACGTGAGCATATCCAGAGCCCGATAGTCATTCCATCGTTTCCTTGAGATAAAATAGATATGCCCCCGGGAAATGTCATGAGATGCAAAAGATCGAGCAAAGCCATTACCAGAAAAGCCTTCCCCAACAAAGAAAGACGGCTATCTCCTGTCCGTCTGGCAGCAGAAAAAGCGATATAAAAAATTATTACGCCTACCGCTGACGAATAAAGCTCCATCACGGTATGCAAATAGAGATAGGGCATCCCACTAAGATCATTATAGCTATAACGAAAGATAAACTGGGAAAAGAGGTTGATCATTGCGACCAGAACTATAAGATGAACCTTGTAACGATTGAGAAAAGAGTCCTTAACTTCGCTATCTTGTTGGGTTTCCGAGACGCCGCTAAAAGCATCCGCAACCCCTTCAATCAGATCCTTGGATAAGCGTGAAGCCAGGACCACCCTGTTACGACCAGTCTGCTTGGCCCTATAAAGCGCTTTGTCTGAAGCAGCTAGAAGCATGGTTTTGTTGGACCCATCGGTGGGAAATGTCGATATGCCTATACTTATTGTTACTTTGCCCTCCGATCCATCCTCCTGATTATGGTAATGCAAAGTTTCCCTGACTTCCCTTCTTATGCGTTCAGCCACTAATTCCGCTTCAGCTACACTAGTTTCAGGCAATACGACACAAAACTCTTCACCGCCATAGCGAGCCAGAATATCTATACTCCGGGTATTGTTCTCAAGAAGTCTGGAAAGGCGCTTCAACAGAATATCGCCGGCCAAATGCCCGAAGCGATCGTTATATCTCTTGAAATGATCTATATCAAGCATCAATACGGAAAGTGGTCGCTGGAAACGTTTAGCCCGCTCCAATTCACCATCAAGGCGCTGCTGCAGGTATCTGTGGTTATTAAGTCTGGTCAGACCGTCTGTTATCGCCAGCCTGGAAACTTCCTTGAAGAGGCGCCCGTGCTCTATGACAACAGCCGCTTCATGGGCAACTACAGTAAGAAGGTTGATCTCCTCTGTGGAAGGATCATATTTCTGTCTGTAACCCAGGTGCAAAACGCCCAGGCTTCTGCCTTCAACTTTCAAAGGTATCGATATTATTGTCACCGTCTTACCCAACGAAAAACGAAAATCATCCCGCTCTGGAAGCTCACTTTCGTTCATATCAGCAATAATGCCGTATTCACCGGTCTCTATTATCTTCCCGCTGAGATCCTCTCCCGGTGACAGCTCCATGCTTCTTATCATGGGTGAGCAACCGGCGGATGCCAAATGACGAATGATCTGTTTCTCTTCGTCGAGTATCATTATTATGCCGGTTTTTGCCCCGGAAAACTCCATTACCTTATGCAGAAAACAGTTGGAATTCTCTTCAAAGTCAAGTTGACCATGCAAAGATTTACTTGTCTCAAACAGATATGACAGTTCCTTTACTTTAAGATGAAGATCGGCTTCCGCCTGCTGATAAAGATCAAAATTGCGCCTGGATGCAGCGATGATATTGGATACTATGCGGCTGAGGGCGGTCAGAAAAGAAGATGCCGCCCGCCAATCATCTTCCATAGCATCGAAGGGCCCGGCCAGGATAGCTGCCAACAGCTTATCTTTCAGCATAATAGGCGCCAGACAATAATCCCTGCCGGAAATACCGCAACGAATAAAGTTACCGCCACCTACGGCAGCAACAATCTCTTCCCAGGAGATTGTTGTATTATCAATACCGGTACCGGAAATGCTCCCCGAAGGACCCCATATATGAATATCAGCACCAATCAAATGTGCTGATGCCCTTTCAAGATCAATGATATCCTGCGTATTAAATATTTGCAGGAGATCATACCTTGCAGAATTTGCAGCCTCCATTGCGACTCCTACAACTATGTATTAATGTCATTATTATAGCATAGACATGACAATAAACCATACCGGAATGCTGCCGAGAGGCAAGCGTATCCCCGTCATTGCGCCCTCTATCACTTGAAGATATAATTGTAGCAAGGGGGAAGGTATTTTGCATATTATTAATATAGTTTTTCAAGATACTCCGCAAAGCGAGAGCATTCGTAATCTGCAGCAAGGTTCAAAAAGAGCGATAATTCATCTGGATATGGGGAATGATGCAAATATCTCTACCAGCGCCATACCCAGCCTTGTAAAAAAAATGGAAACAGCGCTCCCAGGCATTCTGGAAGCGCCTGCCGAAGAGCTGCAACACATATGCGGCTTAGCTGCAACAGACGCACACGATTTCAAAGAAGAGATTATAGAGGGTACCGGTCTTTGTCATCTTCTGGAGCATCTTATCATTTATATGCTTGGACGCCGCATGGGACGCTGTGCCGGTTTTTCAGGGCAGCGTTCACAGGATATAGAGACTGGATTAAAAACACATCATTACCTGGTGGTAGAATACGCTAATAAGCTTGAAGCCGTTGTGGCCATAGATCTGGCGTTCCAGATGGTCAACGCCTGGCTGCACAATAAAACAATCAGGCTTAATCGCGATACGCTGATAACCGGAGTACAGAAGCGTCTGGCCTTAATGCTTCCGCCTTACGAGAGTAATCTCATGCAAGGTAATGGTAATACTCATCAGCTCAAACCCTCTCATACGGCATAAATAGTCTGTTATATTCGTCCAGGGCATAACGGTCCGTCATACCTGCAATATAATCGCAGAGTACCACTTGCAGAGGAAGAGAGCCTATCCTCTGTTGTGCATGCGGCGGCAACTGCTCTGGACGATTGATATAAACATCAAAAAGACTTTTAATAAATCTTGCAGCCTTATCGGCCATACGCATAACACGATAATGCTTGTAAACTCTGGTCATGAGAAAATCCTTAAGCTCACTGTTCAATTCCATCATCCGGGGCGAGAAGGCCACCAATCTCTCACTAACTCCCCTGGCATCATCAACTGAAGCTATCTTACGTTCCCTAAGATTGGAGAGGGTCTGCTGCACTGCGTCCATTACCAGATCATTTATCAGCCGTTTGACCACCTGATATTTACGCCTGTCCATATCCAGATCGGGATAGAGCCCGTTTACATCATCATAGGCCCTCTTCCAAATCTCCAACGATAACAGCTCTTCCTCCGTAATCAACCCAGCTGTCAGTCCATCGTCGAGATCGTGATTGTTATAAGCTATCTCATCGGCCAGATCTACCAGTTGTGCTTCAAGAGAGGGAGATTGCCCGGGCTGGTAATCAACATCTCCGGAGTAATCATAATCGGTATTATGCTTTATTATCCCCTCTCTAACCTCATACGTAAGATTCAGCCCCGGGAAAGCGGGATACCGCTCTTCCAGCTCCTCTACAACTCGTAACCCATGCCTGTTATGCTCAAAGCCGCCGAAATCACGCATGATTTCTTGCAATGCATCTTCGCCTGAATGTCCAAACGGAGTATGCCCCAGATCATGAGCCAAAGCTATAGCCTCCGTCAAATCCTCGTTCAAGCGGAGTATGCGAGACATAGTCCTGGCTATCTGCGCCACTTCAAGCGTATGCGTTAATCGTGTCCGGTAATAATCACCCTCATGAATGACGTAGACCTGAGTCTTATACTCTAAACGCCTGAACGCAGTACAATGTATAATTCTGTCTCTATCCCTCTGAAAAGGGTTGCGATATGTATGGTCATCTTCCGGATAACGCCTTCCCGCAGTGTCTACCGCACACATAGCATATGGAGCCAGCATCGTGCGCTCAATCTCCATATAATCGCCGGATGGCAAGAGATTATACACCAGAACTTCCCTCCTTAGCTGATAATATATCCTTTATAAGTATATCATTAAACGGGATATCAGCCCGCGATGGAAGTAAGATCGGTGTGTCGGATCGTAAAGCAAGCCATCCGGTAAGAAGCTCATCGAGATGCTTCCTCTCTAAGCATGGCAATAAAATCATCCGGAGCCGCTGTACCCATATCACCCTTCTCCCGGTGGCGTAGAGAGAGCGTACTATTTTCAGCTTCACGGTCGCCTATTACTATCATATACGGTATCTTTTCAGACTGAGCTTGGCGTATCTTGAAACCCGTTTTTTCATTACGTTTATCCACTTCAGCTCTGAAATCAGCCTCCCGCAAACGAGTGCATACGGCATCGGCATAATCGAAGTGTCTGTCGGCTATAGGAAGCAGGCGCACCTGAACCGGAGCCAGCCATAGAGGAAACGCACCACCGTAATGTTCAATCAATGTACCAAAAAAGCGTTCCATGCTGCCAAGCACTACCCGGTGAATCATTATCGGGCGATGCTCTTGTCCGTCTGCGCCGATGTAGGAGATATCGAATCTCTCCGGAAGATTAAAATCAACCTGAACGGTCGGTCCCTGCCAAAGACGGCCCAGTGCATCCCTTAGCTTAAAATCAATCTTCGGTCCATAGAAGACTCCCTCTCCGGGATCAACACGGTACGGCAGCTCTTTGGCTTTCAACGCATTGCGCAACGCATCAGTAGCCCGTTCCCAATTCTCATCGCTGCCGACGTATTTTTCCGGCCGGGTACTAAGGAAGAGCTCGACATCACTGAAACCAAAACGTTTTAACATAAAGAAAGCAAAGTCTACAACGCCGGCGATTTCACTTTCAAGTTGCTCGGGTATACAGAAAATATGCGAATCATCTTGTGTAAATCCTCTGACTCGCAGCAATCCGTGCAATACCCCGGATCGCTCGTAGCGATATACAGTACCCATCTCAAAATAACGCAGCGGCATATCACGATATGATCTGGTCTGTGTCTTGTAAATCAGAATATGTCCTGGACAATTCATGGGTTTGAGAACGTATTCCTGCTCATCTACGTTCAGGTAGTACATGTTTTCTCTGTAATAACCGGCATGTCCTGATATCTGCCATAGCTCTTCCCTGGCTATATGAGGCGTAATCACCATCTGATAACCACGGCGTGCATGCTCACGCTTTTCAAAGTCTTCTATTAGGGTACGTACCAGCGCTCCCTTAGGATGATAGTAGATAAAGCCAGCTCCAGCCGTTTCATTGATGCTGAACAGGTCCAGTTCCTTGCCCAGCTTACGATGATCACGACGTGATGCCTCCTCAAGCTTAAAAATATGCTCATCCAACTCTTTCTGGGTCTTAAATGCGGTTCCGTATATACGTTGAAGCATTTCACGCTTCTCATTCCCACGCCAGTAAGCACCGGCTACGCTAAGCAGCTTAAAGGCTTTAATCTCACCGGTTCTGCTCACATGCGGACCACGACAGAGATCAAAGAAATCACCCTGGTAGTATATTGATACCGGCACATCGGTCAATTCCTCCAGTAGTTCGACCTTATATTTCTCGCCACGCTCGCCGAAAAGTTTTAACGCCTGCTCACGCGAGACCTCTTCACGTCTGAACTCCAGATCACGCTCGATGATATCTCTCATGCGCTTCTCGATTGCTTGAAGATCATCCGGCGTAAAGCTCCTGTCAAGATCAAAATCATAATAGAAGCCCTCTTCTATAGACGGCCCTATCGCCAATTTAACTTTGGGATACAGTTCCTTAACCGCCTGGGCCATAATATGAGCAGTGCTGTGACGGTATATATCTCTCTCTTCTTCGTTTACAAAGCCTTTAGCAGACATGTTGCACCTCCAGAAACTCTAAATTATGTTAGCACCACTGTATGAACTTGTAAAGCACACTTTTGCAGAGGAGACGAAACGTGGGATTGCCTGAGCTGCTGCCTTGGGCTATAATTCAAATATTAATCCTTAACTATGAATGCTAATTGGAGGCATATGGCATGATTATGGATGTAAACTGGCTCGATATTATTGAGCTTTACCTTCTTATTTGCTTTACTTATCTTTATTTTTACCAGAAGAAGCGAATGCTTAATATGCAAAAACAAATTAATACTCTGCATGCACAAATTACCGCCGCGGGGAATTTAGATGAGAATCCATAAAGAGAATAAAGGACAATCGGTAATAGAGCTTGCCTTTCTCCTACCCTTACTTTTGCTGCTGCTGATGGGTGTATTCCAATTCACGCTAATACTGAAAACATATATCTCACTTACGCTGGGATCTCGTGAAGGGGCGCGCGCCGGAGCGGTAGGCCGGACCAACGCCGGTATTGTTGCAGTTGTAAAGAAGCGGCTGCCCGGCTTTAATACCAACAACCTAACTGTTGTGATCACGCCATCCAATGAAAGTTCGCGCCGTACCGGGGACTATATTACCGTTCGTATTGATTATGCACAGGATCTCATCATGCCTTTTATAAGCTTTGTACTACCTGATCCGCTCCCTATGAGCTCAACAACCGTCATGAGAATAGAAACGCTCTGATTCGATATGTCTGCCGATAAAAATAGCCCGCTCTTTCAAGCGGGCATACCTTTGGGGGAAGGCGTATATTATATACCCCGAATTCGGTATTCTAAACATTTTTAAATATATTTTCATCATTGTATTAATTGGGATTTTATACTTTAATCCGAAGAGGACGGCCTTTATCTCGCCGTCCTCTTCAACCTACAACTATGCGTAAAGAGTTTATAATGCTATCGCCCTTACTGAGCAGGCACTGCCTCGGATATATTGGCATTGCACCAGCTGTCGCCGCATTCAAGCTGAAGGGTTTTGGTCGTAGCATCACAAATCTGGCATGGCCCGAAGTATTGAATTGGGCCGGGGAAAACATAAGCATCTTCCAGCAGCCACTTATCTCTTATCTGGGCAAAAGCCTTGAAAGCGTTACCATTAACATCTACCAAAGCCTTCTTAATAACGGGTTTCATTTTGCCCTTACGCAATTCCATGGTAAGCATGGATGCTACCGGCACACCGCCCACAACCCATTCTTCAACAGGCTTGGCCAAATTGGTAGCGGATACCGTATAGCCGGTCAATCCTGCCCTCAGCAACAGTGCCGCCGTATATCCCAGCGTATAAGTGTAATCAGCATCAAAATTGGAAGGAGCGACACAACGTCCTTCATAACCGAAGAAGTGATTCAATGCCGCAAACTTGCCTTTGAACTCTCCTGTTGTCTGCATAAGTCGTATTCTAGCGGTTACCAGATCTATCAAAAGTTTCTCAGTCTCTATCTGTGAAAGCGTGAGATTGCCATGCTTATCACGCCTTAACAGCACCTGTTGAATATCATCAGGAAAAGAACCGTACACTTTGGCGGAAGCAGAGGTTAACCTAGTATCAATATGCTGTCTTCTATCCGATGGATCGGTGAGGGTTTTAAGATAACTTTCATCGGCATCCAGAATTTTTCCCAGCTCAGCAATAAGGCCCTTCACATCGGCCAGGAACTCCAGCAAACCTTCGGGAATAAGAACTATACCGTAATTCTTACCGGCCTCCGCTCTCTTGCAGATACCGGTCACAATCTGATCCACTACATCGGAAAGAGTCCATCCTGTAGCTTCAACCTCTTCAGAGATTATGGCTATATTAGGATGTGTCTGAAGAGCCACTTCCAATGTTATATGGCTGGCGGCACGTCCCATAAGACGGATGAAATGCCAGTATTTACAAGCAGACATGGCATCACGGCAGATATTACCTACTAATTCAGCAAAGGTCTTGGATGCAGTATCGAACCCAAAAGAAATTTCTATCTGCTCGTTCTTCATATCACCATCAATTGTCTTAGGAACACCGATTACTCGTATATCATAGTTATTGGCCGTAAAGTATTCAGCCATAAGCGCGGCATTAGTATTGGAATCATCTCCGCCGATAACGACCAGGGCCTTGATACCAAGCTTTTCGAGGTTACTACGGCATGCTTCCAGCTCCTCAATCTTTTCGATCTTATCGCGACCACTGCCGATTATATCAAAACCGCCGGTGTTTCTATACGCAGCAACAAATTCGGGCGTAAGCTCCTTATATTTACCTTTTACTATTCCGGCCGGTCCCCCTAGAAAACCTATGAGACGGCTCTTCTCATTGGCAGCTTTAAGTGCATCGAGAAGACCGGCAATGACATTATGCCCGCCCGGGGCCTGTCCTCCGGAGAGTACAACTCCTACGGACATAGGTTCGCTTGATAGAGTACCTTCTCCGGCAACAAATCTGGCCAACGGCTTTCCAAAGGATTCAGGAAACTGCTTGCGTATTTCCTCTATCGATACAACATCAGCAACCGCATCCTCAAATACCAGCGTGAACTTGCCGTCTTTCAGAAGCTTCGGCAACTTAGGCGTATATTCCGACCGTGCCGCCTGAAGCGCAGATAGTTTACTATCCATATTACAAATACCCTCCCTCAAAATTACCCATATTCTATATCATACCCTGCATTTATTCCTGTGTATTGTTGCTTTTGGCACAGTTGATATTATCTACCATTCAAAGGACAATTTCAAGAGTCGAAGCAATAAACCGCTGTTCGAATGCTGAAATATCGCTTTTAATCAGCCCAGGCATACCAGGTATGTTAATAATAGGTTTACTTGTTCGGAAATCCGGTAGATTCAGTTTCCGCGCTATCCGAATGCGTTACCCTGTACAAAATGTCTATCATCTCTTCAATCCGGTAAGGCTTGTTAATTACACCACTGAAACCGTATTGCCTATATTCGGCTAATACAGGATCGTTGGAATAGCCGCTGGATACAATAACTTTTGCTTTTGCGTCCAGTGCTCTAAGTTGTTCGGCAGCATCTTTACCCCCCATGCCGCCTGGAATGGTCAGGTCCATAATAACTACATCAAATGGATATCCGGAATTCAAAGCAGCCTTATATGCTTCTATAGCCTGGCTACCCTCTTCGGCACACTCTACTTCCCAGCCCAAGTGCTCCAAGATTCTCCCTACCACGCTCCGTACAGCCTCTTCATCGTCCATCACTAAAACTTTGCCCGTATCCAGAGCCATGATCTTAGCCGGTTTATCTACTGTTTTTATCTCTTTTTGTGAGGCGGGCAGGTATATATGAAAGGCCGTTCCTTTTCCATGCTCGGATTCAACTGTGATAAGCCCGCCATGTTTCTTTACGATGGAATATACTATAGCCAATCCCAAACCGCTGCCGCTTTTCCTGGTAGTAAAATAAGGATCGAATATACGTTGCAGATGCTCCCTCGGCATACCGACGCCGCTATCCGAAATAGATATTTTTATATATTTCCCCTCGACGACAACTCCATCGATACGGCTGGGATCAATAGATATATTTGTAGCGGTTATCCTGATGACGCCTCCTTCCGGCATTGCCTGATCAGCATTAATCACCAAATTGCTTATAACCTGGCTGATCTGCCCTTCATCCGCCTCTATCGGCCAGAGATCCTCAGCCACGTCGTAATTACAGCTGACGTTGGAACCCCTCAGCGCAAAGTCGGCAGAATCAGTGATAAGCTCCTTTATAGATGCCATACTCTTTATGGGAGTGCCTCCCTTGGCGAAAGTCAGCAACTGCTGCGTCAATTCCTTGGCCCTAATAACGGCCTTCTCCGCCTCGAAAAGCTTTGCATACAGCCCTGTATCAGCCGTTACCTCTCTTCTCGTCAATGAGATGTTACCTAGAACGGCCATCAATATATTATTGAAATCGTGCGCTATTCCCCCGGCCAGAATCCCCAGAGATTCCAGTTTTCTGGCCTTTATCAATTCATCTTCCATTATTATTTTCTCGGTTATATCTCGAAAGACTATAACAACGCCGATTATAGCTCCATCCTTTCCACATACTGTAGTTCCACTATCGGCTATCGTTCGCCTGCTTCCGTCTTTTGAGATGAGGACCGTCAGGCTTGTCAGCCCGACTATGCATCCGGCCCTGAGTATTTTTTCAAAAATACCCCGACATCGCCGGCCTGTTTTACCTGAAACGATATTGAATACCTCATCTATTTCCCTGCCTACAGCATCTTCAAGCGACCATCCGGAAAGCTCTTCCGCCACCTTATTCATCATGATTATCCGGCCTGTAGTATCAGCCGTTATCACAGCATCGGCACGAATATCTTCATAACAAGCTTGTTCAGCATTGCCGAGAAGTGCGTTATTGACTAACTGAAGCCTCTGCAGGGCGACCTTGCTCTCCCGCTGTTCACGTCGGCGCATTATACCACGCCTGACGATCTCCTCTGCATCAATACGATCGAAAGGCTTTATCAAATAGTCTATGGCCCCATACTTCAAGGCATCACGCGCCGTCTCTACTGAAGCATATGCGGTAACCATCGCTACCTCTATCTCGGGGTTTCTGCTCTTTATCTCCTGCAGTACGGTTATACCGTCATCCTCAGGCATACGGATATCCAGGAGAATCAGATCTATCTTATCACCCTCGCTATCTATAATTGCCATCGCTTCTTTACCGCTGCCAACCGTAATCACTCTGTAGCAGTCTTTGAACAGCATCCGAAAGGCTTCTCTGGGACCAAATTCATCATCCACTACCAGAATAGTCGCCCTGCTACTCATGGTTCTCCCCCCATTAGTATCCACTTTAATGCTAACGCTTAACCTGCCTGGAAGTATTGGTTAAGTATTGTTGTATATCCGGTAACCTTATATTTAAGGCAATTTTTACCAGCTCGGGATCAAATTGCGTGCCGGCGCCATCATACAGTTGTTGCCAAACCTGTCCAACCGACATAGCTTTTCTATACGGACGATCAGATGCCATGGCGTCTACGGCATCAGCGACAGACACAATTCGAGCATACAAAGCTATATTATCGCTCTTTATGCCGCGCAGATATCCGGTGCCGTCATATCTCTCATGGTGATATAGGACAGCCGGTATTACGCCTCGCAAAAAATCCACCGATGCCAGAATCTCCGCACCTATTGCAGGATGCATTTGCATCTCCTTCATCTCTTCTGCCAGCAAAGGCCCTTTTTTCCTTAATATTGCCTCATTTATACCTATTTTCCCAATATCATGCACTTGAGCAGCCTGACACAGAAGCTCCAGCTCTTTGCCGGCAATATCGCATGCTTTACCTAGATGCCTGGTAAGTGATGCCACACGCTCAGAATGGCCGGCGGTGTAATGATCCTTGGCATCGATAGCGGCTATCAGTGCCCGAACTGTACCGACAAAATGCTCTTTGACATCCTTTCTAGCCTTCTCTATCTCACCCTGCAGCGTACTATTAACTAACTGAAGCCTCTGCAGGGCGACCTTGCTCTCCCGCTGTTCACGTCGGCGCATTATACCGCGCCTGACGATCTCCTCTGCATCAATACGATCGAAAGGCTTTATCAAATAGTCTATGGCCCCATACTTCAAGGCATCACGCGCCGTCTCTACTGAAGCATATGCGGTAACCATCGCTACCTCTATCTCGGGGTTTCTGCTCTTTATCTCCTGCAGTACGGTTATACCGTCATCCTCAGGCATACGGATATCCAGGAGAATCAGATCTATCTTATCACCCTCGCTATCTATAATTGCCATCGCTTCTTTACCGCTGCCAACCGTAATCACTCTGTAGCAGTCTTTGAACAGCATCCGAAAGGCTTCTCTGGGACCAAATTCATCATCCACTACCAGAATAGTCGCCCTGCTACTCATGGTTCTTTCCCCCGTTCAGCGTTTGCCGGTAATATCAACTCAAAGCGCATTTTATTCTGTCCATTGATAACAAGCCTTCCACCATGATCATGCATAATACGCTGCGCTACAGCCAACCCTATATCGGCACCTCTGCCGTTGCTTGTAAAGAACAGACGAAAAACATCATCACCGCTACCAACCGATAGCGGATCACCGTCGTCATCAACCACTATCTTCACATACTCCTCACCGGTATCCTCCATACTCACGGATACTGTACCACCGCTCTTAGTGAAATTGATGGAATTATGAATAACATATTCAATTGCTTTACCCATTTGCTCTCTATCCAGAGGCAGCAATACAGAATTGTTCTCCATACCCGACTTGATACTGACTCCAGATTCAAGAGCAAGCTTTTCCAGCTTCTTTATTCTATCATCAAGCAAAGAGGATAAATCCGTTGTTATAAAATTATAATCGGATTGCTTGGATAAGGCGATAAGCTTGCCAAGCAGATCATCAAGCCTGTGCACATCTTTACAAACAGCCTCGTAAAAATCTGTACTAAAATCATCATCATCCTTCCGCATCGGAAAGAGCTCGATAAACGTATTGACGGAGACCAGCGGATTCCGCAATTCATGAGCAAAGAGAGCAACAACCTTGTTTAGCGTTTCCAACCTCTGAGCATTCTCTCGCTCTCGCGCCAGAGCCCGTTCCATGCTGATATCGTCAAATATCAAGACAGCGCCTCTTACAGAGGATAACGCATCTATCAGCTGAAAAGTGCTGATCTTAAGATAACATTCATGCTTGCCGGCCAGCTTAATCTCATATCCGTTTCTCTTTCTACCGGTAGCAAGGCTTTCATGCAACATATCACCCAGCGGAGATGGAAGATTGCGCAGATCCTTTCCCACAACCCTATCCCCGGGAATATTAAGAATCTCGGCTGCACGATGATTAAAAATAGTGATATGATCTAAAGTATCAATAGTAATAACACCGCTATGCATCCGCAGAAGTATCTCTTCTATATATGATTTCTGATGCTGAAGTTCATTGAAGATATCTATATCCTCAAGAGCAACAGCAATATTGCTTGCCAATATATAAAGCATTTCCAATTCTTCATTGCTGTATTGACCACCCACAACCTTCTCACCGAGGTTGATAATTCCCAACAATCGCCCATTACCTATAGACGGTATACTGACAACCGCCTGCAATAGTTCCATCTCCCGAATAGCATCAAGCAAAAGAGAATCACCGGAATACCCTGCTTCAGTTTTACGCAGAACACGACCCTGCTGTGCCAGCCAGAGAAGAAGCCCCCTATCGGGAGAAAGGTAGAGGCTCTCAAGCACATCAGGATGCAATCCACGGTTGCTGGCTATAATATATTCCCCTCCAGGCTCTGCCAGGACTATAGAAATACGACTAACAGGATTAAGCTCGTCAATAGCCTCATGGATGAACTTAATCAATCTTTCACGATTAAACCCTGCTCCTAAACCCCTGGCAAACTTTCTTAAAACACTGTTAAACCGTGAATCTGAATGAGCGACCTGATTATGGGGATATTCAATATAATGCTTTTCATGAAGGTTGGTTTTCAGGTGAGTTACCTCTCGTAACAGCTTGCTGCGCTCGATAGCCCGCATAATAGAAAGACGTAAATCCGTGATATCAACAGGCACTCGCACAGTCTCATAGCACATATCCGCCACCAGATCCTCACCTTCACGTTTTTTCGCAGGGAGAATAGCGATGACGGCACAGCCAGGCATATGCTTCTTCACCTGGCTGATAAGGCTGATATGCTCGCTACGCCGGCCGGTAATATCCACTAGAGCAATATCTGCATCTAAAGAGATATGGCTTATTACCTCTTCCGGCGTACTTATGTGTACAGCTGTACATCCCTCTGGTAAGGCTCGCCGCATGGCAGCCAGCATATATTCTTCGTCACTGGCTAGAAAGACCGTATTCATTAACTACTATGCCTCTATCCCTATAGAAGGTATTTTAAATGCCGGTAAATCTATATTAAACCTGGTAACTTCTTCATCCGACAAAAAGATAACCCCTCCGTGCTCATTGATAATTTTCTGGCATATAGATAGCCCCAGACCTGTTCCCCCAGGCTTGGTTGAGTAGAAAGGTGTAAAAACCTTCTGTTTTAATTTCGGAGAAATCTTGCTGCCTGTATTAGCAATCATAATCCTGAACCACTTGTTGCCATCCTTATCATAAGAAGCTATATCTATACTAAGACTACCACCATCAGGCATAGCCTCAATGCCATTAATAAACAGGTTAAGGAATAACTGCTTCATTTTTCCACCATCGGCAAATACAAGAATCCCTCCTGGCGGGTAATATTTTTTTATCTCTATCTGTCGCTCCTGTAACCTATTAGATAACAACAAGAGCATCTCGTCAAGAGGATCTTTAATATTAATCGGCATCATCTCTACTTGAGTAGAGCGAGCAAAGCCAAGCAACTGAGAAACCAGAAGATCAATACGTTCAATCTCCTTGACAACCAGCTTTGAAAAGGCTTCTCTAAACTCCAGATCATCGAATTTATCAGGCAGCAGCTGAGCAAAGGTTTTTATTGAGACCAGAGGGTTCTTAATTTCATGTGCCAGCCCAGCTGCCAACCCACCAATACATGCAAGCCTTTCTGCCTGATTACGTTCCTCCTCAAGCGCCTTGATACGAGATAAATCACTGAATACAAGAATTACTCCCTCTACATCTTCTCGTATTCCTTTAAGGATAGTAGAGCTTATCATCAGAGGAAGGCTCTCTTCATTCTGCGGAAGAGCGATCTCCAGATTACTGCAGGTAACTCCTCTCTCCAGCACATCATCAACCTTCTCTGCCAGAATTGAGTTTATTTCGTAAATATGATGCCCTGTAAGATCATCTGTTTCCAACGCAAGTATACGAGTGGCAGCACGATTAAAGAGAACGGCCATACCCTGTTTATCCACGGTTATCACACCGCTCTCCATATTAGCTAATATGCTCTCGTTATAGTCACGAACGCGGCGTACTTCTTCATATAATTGCGCATTGTTTATGGCAGCCGCAGCCTGATTGGCCATAGCCATTAGAAGCCCCATATCTTCTATAGAATAAATATCCCCTGAAAGTTTCGGGCCAAGCACCATAACTGCGGTGAGATATCCATCCAGGATAATTGGAACCGCTACGTCCACGCCTAACTTCGCCATTTCAGTAATTACACCCTCTATTCCTCGCTCAGAGGATAAGCGTATAAGCTCCTCACGCAGCATAATTTCTCTCTTTGAGGCAAGATAGGCGGCAATTTGGCTATCCCCGGAAATCGTCTCTCGAGCATTACCAGCTTCATCCATAGGAGATCTGGCTAAGGCAATTCGGAAAGCGCTACCTCTGCTGTCTTTTAAATAAAGATATACTTTTTCCGGATGCATAGTGCTATAGATTACATTATAAATATAATCGGTCAGCTCCTCCAGACGCAACATGGATGTAAGTGAGCGGCTTATTTCAAGCAACGTACTGTTATAATTATACGCTTCCCTGTAAAAATATCTATCGAATATGCTTTGTAGCCATACTCTTAATGGCTGAAAACCGATAACGACGACTAAAGCTGCAAGAGACATGATAGTAAGAGATGATAACCCTAACACACCACGCATTACTTTCTCACCATAAATTAGAAGAAAGACAAAGCTGGTAACTGCCAAGATGATGGAGAAGAAATATATAAAGCTCTTTTTAATAACCAGATGGATCTGTAATAACCTGTAGCGCACAATGGTATGAGCAATAAAAGCAAGCATTATAATACTGAAGGATGGTCCGTAACCGGCAAAATATGAAGATTGGAATATCAATGGAAGAAGAAGATTGGTGCATGTGGTAATAAGCAATGAAACTGCTATTCCTAAAGTAAGGTACTGTATCTGCAGTCTCTCTACACCCCGGGCCGCTTTATGCTTGGAATACAGTTTTACAAGTGCCCAGACAAAGCATACTGTAAAATAAACCGTATATAATGGAAGAAGCGGGCCCGGCCGATCCTGAACTCCCCAGGAGTATATATGCGCTCCAGCCATGATGGCCGGCGTAAAAGAGATGCCGCAAAAGATACAACCCAAAATAAAAAATACTTTTATGTCGCCGGTAATCTCTAATTTTCGTCCCAATGGAAAGACTTTTACGAATATAAGGCAACTAACTGGAATCATACTGGCGATAGCCAGAGCCATTCTCAACCATAGTAGAGCGCTGGCCTCGGATTGAGCACTCTCTATAAGAAAGTTACTAAAAACCCAGGCGCTAACCAACAAAGCAAAGAGAGAGAAAAGACGGTTAACTATTAACCGGGGATTCCTTATCAGCACAAATATACTAAAAATAGCATTGATGATTGCTGACAGTAGCAAGAGGATATACTTCGTCTGCATTATCGGCAGCTCCATTGTTTGCCATAATTTCCGAAGAGTAAGGCTGCATGAGTTCCACCTACGCTGGTGCCATTCATCAGTGCATATCTGATCCGAACGTTTCTAGCACCCTCTGTAACGTAATCAAGATCACAAAGAGGATCGGGAGTCTCACAATTAATCGTTGGGGGTACTATTCCATGATATACGGATAATGCGGTGGAAGCCGCCTGCAGTGCACCTCCTGCAGCCAGAGCCTGCCCTATCATTGAACGAATCGAATTGACAGGGATAGAGTATGCCCGTTCCTCCAATATGCGCTTTATGGCATTGGTATCGGCAATATCACCGGCAGGAAATCCCGTGCCATGGGCATGAACATAATCGATATCCTCTCCGGTTAGTTGTGCATGAGAAAGCACCTCTGCAAAGGCTTCCGCAATGGCTGCACCTTCAGGGTCGGTATCCACCATATCAGATGCCTCTCCACAGGAAGCGTATCCCAGAACTTCGGCATATATTCGCGCACCTCGCGCAAGAGCGTGGTCCAACTCCTCAAGGATAAGAGCAGCCCCACCTTCGCTAAGAACCGCACCGTCTCTTCCTGCAGCAAAAGGACGTGATGCCCTGGCAGGATCTCCCTGGAAAGTGGTCAGAATACGACTGGCACACATAATTGAAAAGCCAAAGGCAGTTATCGGCGCTTCAGATGCACCGCAAACAACCATATCGGCATTATTATTCGCAATAGCTCTATAGCCCCACCCCACAGCTTCCAATCCTGTACAACAACCCGCAGAGATTGAGCTGGCAGGCCCTTTCAATCCCAATTCGATGCAAACATACGCCGTAGAGGAATGAGAAGTAAGCTCTGTCCAGGCTGCCGGGCTTATGCCGCTGACACCTCGCTTTGAAAAAGCGGCATGCTCCTTATCGGCCATATATCCTGCCATTGTGCTGCCAAAGCATGCGCCATAACGATAAGGGTCCTTTTCCTGGAGGGGATAATCAGCATCACTGATCGCCATCTTGGCAGCAGCTACTGCAAACTGTGAAAAACGCTTCAGGCGACGAGCCTTCTTTGCTTCCATGTAAGCCTTAGGATCAAAATCATCCACCTGGCCGGCTATCTTTATAGGATATGCCTTAGCATCTACACGTGTAAGCGGGCCCACTCCGGATCGCCCAGCTTTAATTGCTTCCCAGAAGGCATCTTTACTTGAACCGTTTGGTGAAATAGCGCCTATACCCGTAATTACAACGCGGCGCATGCGTATCCCTCTCTCATACATGATTGCCGATTGCCTTCTCATTGATTTTTCCTACCAGATCAGCAATAGCATCCTTTTCACCGATATAGAACATACGCTTTATCTCTGAAGCGTATGTCGATGCTTCCATATTCAATATCCGACTGAGCAGCATAGATTCATCCGTCATATAAGTTGTCAGGCTATTTCTCTCCAATTCGGCGACAAACTCCGCAGTTTCAGCCGTAAAAGCCTTAAAGTCCTTACCGTCCACAGTGTATGGAAGCGGTTTCCAGAATTGTGGCGGATACATAGTCTTGATCTTATAGTCCATATTATCCTCGGCGTAATTTTTTCCCAGATGAATATTATACTTCTCCGGATTTCTGGCCCAGCGGCTATGGGGATATATGCCGGGAAAGTAGACTAAAACGGAGTCCGGACGCACGCGCAACAGCGTATAGATGGTCTCCCTGCGAGTTATTTCATTATCGCCCGGAGCCGGGTATATAATACTGACAACCGTGATTATTCCCGCTTCTTTACTCTTCAGCAATACGGCTTCTATATCTTCCACCGTGGTATGCTTCTCCAGCGAGCCATCCAATATAGTCTGACTGCAGGATTCTACACCGAAAAACACAGCAATCAATCCAGCCTGACGGAGAAGTGAAAAATCGGTGTTACGCATTGTATTAATATGGCTGAATGAAGTAAACTTTATTTTCAGCTTCCTGCGCAATATCTCTGCGGCTACTTCCTCCATCAGCTTGCCGGGAGTGAATTGACCGCCAAATCGGAATAATTTTACGCCGAGCTTTTTATAAGCACGCTCTACCTCATCTACTATCCTGACAGCAGATTTCTTACGCCATTTGTTATCATCACGAGAACTTTGCGGACAAAATGGACAGGTATAGATGCATCCTCTGCTCTCATCCAACACCATTACCTTGATTTTGCTGTTGCCTTTCATGGCCGGATATACGTTCTCATCGTATACCGGATACGGCAGATCATCCAGGTTTTGCGGCCGTTGAACAGGATTACTTACAATCCTACCATTGTCTTTGTAGATGATATTGGGAATATCCTTTAGGCTGTTACTACTTTCAACAAGCTGAAGTAAAGCTTCCTCTCCCTCATCACAGACCAGGGCATCAAATACATCCGATTTTTCCAGAATCATCTCCCTGAAGAGATAGACATGCGGGCCGCCGCCATAAATACGTATATGAGGATAATCACGCCTGATCCTCTCAGCCATTAATATAGATCCGTAAAAGCCGTCTCCATTCCAGAGCTTGAATCCAATAAAGTCAGGGCGTTCCCTGCCGACAAGAGCAGAAAGCTCTCCTGCCATAGCCGCTGCTTCTCTATTATGAACTGCGGATAATGTATTATCCAACCTTTTAAGCTGCGTAAACTTGTATAACCGATAAAGCCGATTCCAAAGGCCACCATGCTCACCATTCGCTAGTGCGTCATATATGCTTTTAAGCCTATCTTTATATGAAGCAGGCATCAATCTACCGATTATTTCAACTGTACCGTAATCCAAAATGGTAACCTCATGACCTGCATTCAGCAATGAACCTGCTAAACTGGCCAGACCGTTATCAGGCATAAGGCTACTGGGAGTATATGGATAACCGGCATAACTAACAAGAAACCCTTTAGCCACTACTACACCGCCTTTTTTAACTACTATTAATTTATTCGATAGTAAAAGTGTTTGTCCTGCACTTATTAATACACGTCGTGATTATCCGGTATATCAGCAAGCATACGCCCGACATAGAGGTATCATTATGCCTTCAAAACTTCTGAGCAAACATTACCTTAAAGATTATTATATATTATAAGAGATACTGCGGAATACAGCTTTAGTATTACTGAACCATTATGTCTCTCGCATCAAAAAAGAAAACCCGCTGCAAAACGAGTTTTCTGATTATGTGAAGTGGTGGGCGGTACTGGAATCGAACCAGTGGCCTCTTGCGTGTCAAGCAAGCGATCTAACCCCTGAGCTAACCGCCCTCAATATTTACGGCTTATGCCGTTTCCTTACGACCCTTTTTCGTCTTCATATCCTTGATATAGACAATTTCAGGATCCAGTCTTCTCTCCACTACCTCAGCAGTTACTTTACACTGCTTTATGTCTTTTTGGGAGGGTATCTCATACATTATGTTGAGCATAACCTCTTCCAGTATCATCCTCAAACCCCTGGCGCCGGTGCCACGCGCCATTGCCTGCGTTGCAATAGCCGCTACCGCTTCTCTGGTAAACATCAGCTCTACCTCATCAAGAGAGAAGAACTTCTGATATTGCTTAACAAGGGCGTTCCTGGGCTCCGTCAATATCCGTATCAGATCCTTTGCATCAAGCTGATCCAATGTGGCCACTACGGGCAGCCGTCCGATAAACTCGGGTATAAGGCCGAATTTCAACAGGTCATCCGGCATTACCTTGGCAAGAATACGTCCTATGGATCGCTCTTTCTTGCCCTGTATTTGTGCTCTGAACCCGATGGTATGATTGCTGATCCTGGAAGTGATTATATCCTCCAGGCCATTGAAAGCACCTCCGCAAATAAAGAGTATATTCTGAGTATTTATCTGCAGATACTCTTGATGCGGGTGCTTTCGCCCTCCCTGAGGAGGCACGCTAGCAATCGTTCCTTCGAGTATTTTCAAGAGAGCCTGCTGTACGCCCTCACCGGAGACATCACGCGTTATAGATGGATTATCAGCTTTTTTGGCAATCTTATCAATCTCATCTATATAAATAATGCCCCGTTCAGCCCTTTTGATATCATATTCGGCAGCTTGTATAAGCCGTAACAATATATTTTCAACGTCTTCTCCTACATAGCCGGCCTCTGTCAAAGAGGTTGCATCAACTATGCAGAACGGCACATCAATTACCCTGGCCAGCGTCTGCGCTAACAGCGTCTTACCGGATCCTGTAGGCCCTATAAGCATGATGTTACTTTTTTGCAGCTCCACATCATCAACTTTGGCTTCAACGCTTATCCTCTTATAGTGATTATAAACCGCTACCGCCAACACCTTCTTGGCATTAGTCTGCCCAACTACATATTGATTCAATATATCATATATCTCTTTGGGCTTCGGGATATCGATAATTTCCATCTCCGGACTCTCGACGATATCCTTGTAAACCTCTTCCTCTATGATCTCATTGCATAATCCTATACATTCATCACATATATATACACCCGGACCTGCAACAAGCTTTTTAACTTGCTCTCTGCTCTTACCACAAAAAGAGCATTTTAATTGCATCTTATCATCTCCATTAATTAGCCTGTAACCTGCCTTTCAGCATTAAACATTATACTATCTCTCGGCTCTGGTTGCAATCACTTTATCTACAATGCCGTAATCCCTGGCATCATCTGCGGACATAAAGAAATCTCTATCTGTATCCTTCTCTATTCTGTCCAGCGGTTGTTTCGTATGCCTGGCAAGAATATCGTTGAGTATGGCTCGTATGCGCAATATCTCCCTGGCCTGAATATCGATATCCGTTGCCTGTCCCTGTGCGCCTCCGAGCGGCTGATGAATCATAATACGCGCATAAGGTAACGCAAAACGCTTGCCGGGGGTACCCGCTGCAAGAAGAAGTGCTGCCATGCTGGCGGCTTGTCCCATGCAAATAGTGGAAACATCCGGCTTCACCAATTGCATAGCATCATAGATAGCCAGACCGGCACTGACGACGCCGCCGGGAGAGTTGATATAAAAATCTATATCCTTATCAGGATCTTCCTTCTCCAGAAATAAAAGCTGAGCGATAATTGTATTGGCTACATCATCAGAAATAGGCGTCCCTATGAAGATAATTCTGTCTTTAAGCAACCTGGAGTATATATCATATGAACGCTCACCCCGGGCGGTCTGTTCAACAACAATAGGAACTAATGACATCAGGCAACCTCCTTTATATTTGCATTTTTTAACAAGAACTCTATCGCCTTATCTCTAAGAATACCCTCTTTTATAGCTGCTAGCTGATCTTCGGTAACCTTTTTGGCAAACTGTTCCGGTTTCTGCCCATATTTACGAGCAATATCTTCCAGCGCCCTGTCAATCTCTTCCTGAGGCACCTCAAGCTCCTCAATTGCTGCAATGGTATCTAATGACAACTCCGCCTTTATCCGGCTTTCAGCCTGCGGTTTGAAATCTTCACGCAAGGCCGCTTCATCTTTGCCGATTGTTTCCAGATAATTTTGTAATGAACTCTGCTGATATTGCAACCTTAGATCCATATCCTTCAGCATATGATCTATCTCATGCTCGATCATAACCTCAGGAATCCCAACCTGAGCTTTTTCTGCCGCCTGTTCAACTACATCATCCCGCATTTTCCGCTCAACATCGCTCTCTGCTTGAGCAGACAAATGGGTTTTCAGTTCTTCGCGGAATGATGCAACATCCTGGCTGGCGCTGATCCTCTTTACCAGTTCATCGTCAATCTCCGGCAGCTTTCTCACTCTTACCTCGTTTACCTTGATTTTGAAAACCGCCGTTTTACCTGCCACGTCAGCGCCATGGTAGTCCTCCGGGAAGGTAATAGTAGCTTGCCGTTCTTCACCTCCGCCGGCATTCATTAATGCATCCTCGAATTCCGGCATAAAACGACCGGCCCCCAACTCCAGGGTAATTCCTTCGGCTTTACCGCCTTCAAAGGGAAGATCGTCAATGGTGCCCTCAAAGTCAATTACCAGAATATCACCCTTTGCAGCCCTGGCTTCATTATCAACATCATATGTCGCCAACCGCTCCTGCAAAGAACGCAGCTCTTTTTCAACATCCTCGTCAGATATTTCAACCCTCTTCTTCTCTATATCTATACCCTTGTATCCCTCTATTGTAACTTCGGGCTTCACAACTATTTCAGCGCTGAATATAAACGGCTTCTCTTCCTCAAACTGCTCGATATCGACAGATGGCTGGTCCACCGGCGAAACCTTTGCCTGTTTGACCGCTTCGTTATAAACCTCGGGCAGCAATTTCTCCATGGCTTCTTCATATAACACGCCTTTGCCTACATAAGCTTCCAGTATGTTACGTGGCGCTTTCCCCCTACGAAAGCCGGGTATCTTTACCTGGCCTCGCACCTTGACATAAGCGTCGGCCACAGCCTTATTCACACGCTCTGCCTCAACCTCAATTGCAAGCTTTACCTTGCTCCCCTCAAGCTTATCCATTGTTACCTGCATTTATGCATCCTCCGCCGACATCATGTCCTTGATCGACATGCAACCGGTTATAATAATGTAGAGCACACCGTCAAAGAGTCGTTTCATAAGCCAAAAAATATAACCCTCTCAATAAATGAGCAGGGTCAATATCGAAAAAGTGGAGCGGAAGACGGGATTCGAACCCGCGACCCTCGCCTTGGCAAGGCGATGCTCTACCACTGAGCCACTTCCGCTCGCCATTTCTACCATAGAATTATATCATCGTGAGATGCTATGTCAAGCCTGAAAATCAATTTTTTGCCTGTAAATCTCATAAGCGATAACAGAGAAAGCCGTAGCAGCATTAAGAGATTCGACACGAGTAGACATGGGCACGCGCACAGTCATATCCATCAACCGTAACAATTCATCCGGCAACCCGGCGGCCTCCGCTCCTACAAAGAGCGCTATTCTCCCTGTTAGATCAGCTTCATATAGCTGTACCGATCCGGATATATCGGCAGCAACCGCCTGCAATCCGCAATGACGCAGATCATTTATCAACCTTATCGCATCCTCGTATTGCAATATCGGAAGATGAAAGACGGAACCCATGCTTCCCCGAAGAACCTTGAGATTATATGGGTCGACGGAGGACGACAATAAAATGGCTTCCATGCCTACCGCATCTGCGGTTCTGATAACTGTTCCCAGGTTACCGGGATCGGAGAGACCTACAGTCGCAGCTATAAAGGAGGCATTCTCAAGGATACCCTTGTCTGCTTTCGGCATATGAGCTATTGCTATAACACCGGGAGATACCTGTAACTGAGTTATTCGGGCCAATAATCCGGAAGCAACAGAAATTATCAGTTCCTGAGGTATTTTTTGAAGCTCTGCACGGGACATCTCGGTTTCATCAACTAAAATACGCTCGAAGCGAATACCGGAGACGGCGGCTTCCATCAAAAGCCTGAATCCCTCCAGGATAAAGGCATGTTCTATATCACGTTTGTTACGACGTGATAATAAACGCACTCTCTTCATCCATTCATTATGTATACTAGTAATTTTGTTCATCCAGTACATACCAAAGGAGACACGCTTTGTGCCTCCTTTTTCTCAACCATCTCTATGTTAGGCGCTAAGTGCTTCCTTGGCTACTTCAGCCAGCCGAGAAAATGCAGCGGCATCATTAACAGCCAGCTCAGCCAAAATCTTACGATTAATATCAATTCCAGCCAACTTCAATCCACTTACCATACGGCTGTATGATAATCCGTTGCTTCTGGCTGCCGCATTAATTCTTACAACCCAAAGACGTCTAAAATCACGCTTTTTATTCCGACGATCTCTATATGCATACTGTAATGCATGCGCTATAGCTTCCTTGGCTGTCTTTAAAAGCTTGCTCCTGGCGCCACGATAGCCCTTCGCCAGTTTAAAAATCTTCTTCTTTCGTTTATTGGCTATTACGCCCCGTTTAACTCGCGGCATAAGAAATCCCTCCTAATCAGCTTTTTAAGCCGAAGTCTATTAATCAGACTATTCCGTATAATCCTTATGGAGTATTTATTTAAAGATATGGCACCATTCTACGAACTTTTTTATTTTCTGATTTGGCCACCATCCCCACTTGCCCTAATTCTCTCTTGCGCTTGGTGGATTTCTTGGTCAAAAGATGGCCTTTATTGGCCTTGTCGTGCATAAGCTTTCCAGAACCGGTAACCTTTAATCGCTTGGCCATGGCCCGGCGTGTCTTAATCTTAGGCATTTCCGTATTAACGCTCCTTTCCCTCCGGCTTGGGTGATAATATCATAGTCATGTTGCGTCCCTCAATCTTTGGAGGCCGCTCAACAACAGCGCTATCCGCAACATCAGCCGCAACCTTCTCCAGTATCCGTATTCCGAATTCCGTGTGTGCCATCTCTCTTCCACGAAACATAATAGTCATCTTGACTTTATCGCCTTCCTGGAGAAACTTTTTGGCATTACGCGTCTTGAAATCATAATCATGCTCATCAATTTTAGGCCTCATCTTGACTTCCTTGACTTCGATCTGCTTGGCTTTACGACGTGTTTCCTTGGCTTTCTTGCTCTGCTCATACTTGAATTTGCCGTAATCCATTATCCGAGCAACAGGAGGCGCTGCATTTGCAGCCACTTCCACTAGATCCAGTCCTTCCTCACGAGCCCTGGCCAGAGCTTCTCTGGTAGGCATTATGCCGAGTTGTTCATTTTCACTACCGATAACTCTGACTTCAGGAACACGAATACGCTCGTTGATACGCAACTCTTTGATATTAACTCACCTCCGATTATTATGCTGGAAAACAAAAAAAAATGGCTTACACCATCCTTTTCCTGTAGATCTAGTATACTTACCTGCCAACAACCTTGATGGCGCCTGCAGGTGAGAAGCGGACGGCTTCTGCTTTCCAGCTACATTGAATTTTAACAGAGACCGTTCTCTCTGTCAATGTATTGTAGAGGTCCATAACATATTGCTCAACCCCAAATAACGGATAAAGCTCCTGATCCTCAGCTTCTACTATCAGGCAGTAACCTGCCAGTCTTCCCTTTGGGCAACGATAAATCCCTTATCCACAGGCAGTTCCGGTATTCGTCGCCCAACATCTTGCCAAAGCTTATCCAATATCCAGGCAGGTATGGGACGTGTTCCGTCTCTGGCCTCGCTGATAGACCACAGGAAAAATGCCAGAAACTTAGCTGGTGTCACTTTTGAATAGCTTATTACAATGTTCCAATCCAGCGACTCCCAATGCCTTTGAATTATTGATGCCGCATCCCACCAATCCGGCCTATTCTCATACTGTATGGATATTTTTATGGCCAAAAGATCTTCCTGGGAAATTACATTAAAAAGCTGTCCTTCTACATACCGACGCTCGCCTCTGGACATGACCGCCCTGTTCATATCTATGCCGGAAGTAATATTAAATATCAAATCTACTCGGGTGCGTTTCTTCCACGCCTGAAATATCCATTCCGGATCGGAACGCCGGATTCTGAAACCTGCCTCCGCTAAAGCATTTAAAGCCCTGTCGGCATCATGGCGCATGATATAAAAATCCACATCCGATGAGACTCTGGGATGGCCATACTCCCTGACCGCAAGCCCGCCTCCAAGAAGATAAGGTATTTGGTTTCTTTCCAGTATATCCCTGGATAGAACGGCTGTTTTGGTTATTCTGGGAGAATATTGCGGTCGCTTCATTATCTCCTCCAACGCAGTATGAGCAGATACTCTATGGCGGCTACAATATCTATGCCCAGCGTAGTTGTTACTTAATCGGATGGCAGATCCTCACCCAAAAGCGCTTGCTCAAGAGATAGATGCCCCTCTTCATCACGAAGTAAAAGATCCACTCGTTGCCTGGCTTTATCCAGAAAAGAACGGCATATTCTCGATAGCTTGATGGCTTCTTCAAACTTCTGAAGCGCCGTATCCAGGCTTAACTGTCCACTTTCCATCTCAGCTATGATATTTTCCAGGCGCTCGAAAGCATCTTCATAGCTCATATTATCCATGGAGACTTTCATTTCTTACCTCCGTAACATTCCCCTTAAAGCCACCCTGAAACAAAATCACATCTACTTCTTCACCAATCGCCAGTTGGTCGCTATGCTTCACTATTCGGCCGTCGACGATCGATCTCACTATGCCGTATCCCCTCTGCAAAGTCGCCAACGGGCTCAGCATATCCAGCGCTGATACCGATGAAATGAACTTGCTCTCCATAGCCGCCAATGAGGTTCTGAACAAATTGTCCAGAACAGTAATACTGTTCTGCAGTGCGTTATGATACTCAGCCAGCTCTTCAGGGAAACGGCGAAGAACGTAGCCCTCATGGATGACTCTCAGCTCACTTTGACGCAGTTGAAGAAGTGCGAACATGCTGCTGCGGACCCTTTTCATTTTCATCAGTATATCTCGCTGCAACTCCGCTCTGTCCGGCGCTGCCAATTCTGCCGCTGCCGAGGGCGTGGGAGCTCGCATATCTGCAACAAAATCGCTGATCGTAAAATCCGTCTCATGGCCTACTGCAGAAATAACGGGAATAGCGGATACAGCAATGGCACGCGCTACGATTTCCTCATTGAATGCCCACAAATCTTCAAGAGAGCCGCCTCCACGACCTACGATGATGACATCCGTATTTCCTGCTTCATTAAGATCGCGCAGAGCTGCAGCAATAGCTGCAGGCGCATCCTCCCCCTGAACGGGAACGGGTACCAGTATAATTTTAACTGCGGGCATACGACGTCTGAGTATGTTGAGTATATCTCTGATCGCCGCCCCCCTGTCGGACGTGACTACGCCTATTGCTAAAGGAAAGCGTGGGATAGCTCTCTTTCTGGAAGCTGCAAATAATCCTTCAGCCTCCAGCCTGGCCTTTAACTGTTCAAAGGCAAGCTGCAGTGCGCCGATTCCTGCAGGCTCGAGAGCTTGTGCCACCAAACGAAATTCGCCTCGTTTTTCATACAATCCCACTTCACCGGCGATTATTACCTCTAACCCATCTTCCAGCCTGAACTTTAATTTAGAAGCAGCACTTCTAAATAGGACGGTACTTACCTGAGATTCGCTATCTTTAAGTGTAAAGTAAACGTGTTGTGAAGCGGAAATTTTGAGATTCGATATTTCACCTCTGATCCTGACCCAGGGCAAATTAAGCCCAATAATACTGGATACCTGCCGGTTCAGCTCAGATACGGTTATAACAGCCGTATTATTCAACCCTGTAAATAGCAACTTATTGCTCCGATCGTTATTGCAAAATTCTCACGCCTTGCTTATAATGATTATTCGCTGGCCTTAGAGGGAAACCCTTCGGCTTCAGCATTAATAGTTTAGTAGTATTACCCTCTGGGTAAGATTGATTAAGATCGGTTCGGGGTGAACACGTGTCCATTAAGTTGCTACACATTGATGACGAGGCGGATACCGTCCAGATGGTAAAGCTGGCGCTGGAAAGCGAAGGCTTTGAAGTCATACCTGCTTATTCCGGCCTGGAAGGCATTCAGAAGATTTTGCTGGAGAAGCCAGATATCATTCTTCTGGATATCATGATGCCGGGCCTTAACGGCTATGACGTCCTCAAGGCCCTCAAACAGAAGCCTAACCCATTGCCTACACCTATAGTTATCCTCTCCGCCAAAACAGCACAGGAGGATATCGACAGGGCTATGGCTTACGGTGCAACCGATTATATCACCAAACCCTTTGATATCCTCCTGTTAGCAGACAGATTGCGTCATGATTTAGCCGTCGGCAAGGAAACCGGCCCCGACAATCCTCGCGAATAATACCCGCTGTTCAGCATTTATCTGCTTGAGCAGATACGAGGCATTCCCCATTCGGCAGCATATTCTCGCTCAAAGCATCGGTATCAAGAGCAGTTATTCTGTCTTCTCTGCGATCAAGCAATGTATATACTACAGGTATCACCAGCAGAGTAAGCACTGTGGAAGTAATAAGACCACCGATAACCGCTATAGCCATCGGTGAACGCAATTCGCCGCCATCGCCCATGCCCAATGCCAGAGGCAGCATGCCAAGGATCGTTGTTAAGGTTGTCATCAATATAGGCCTGAGCCTGATCGGACCTGCCTGAAGCAGGGCTTCTTCCCGTCCATATCCCTGGTCTCTCAGCGCATTCGTATAATCCACTAGCAGAATGGCATTCTTGGTCACGATCCCTCCCAGCATTATCAGGCCGATCAATGACATCATATTCATAGTTTTCCCTATTAAGAGCATCGACACAAAGGCCCCTATACCGGCAAGCGGCACTGAAAACATGATCACCAGCGGGTAAACTAAAGATTCATACAAAGCCACCAGTCCCAGATAGACAAGCAGAATAGAGAGTATCAGCGCCTGTATCATGGGACTGAAAATCTCTTTCATCTTCTCTGCCTCACCGCTATACTCGATAGAGTAAGCATCCGGTAAATCAAGCTCGCTTAATTTAGCCTTAATCTTTTTGTTTACCTGGCCGATGTTATAGTTGCTGTCCAGACCTGCATAAACCTTTGCCAGACGCTGCCGGTTCTCACGATTGATCTCCGCAGGCCCGCCGGCCGGCAGAATATTCGCTATTTCTCCCAATCTTACAGTTTCTCCAGCATTGTTAAGGAGTAGAAGATTTTTGATGCCGTCAATCTTCTGTCTATCCTCTTCACGCAGTCGGACAAGAACATCATACTCCTTACCGCCATCCTTGAACCTGGTAGCCACATCTCCTGTCATGGCGATATAGATTGTCGAAGCCACCTGACCGAGAGTGATTCGTCTGTCCTCTGCCAAACGCCGATCTACTTTTATCTGCAATTCGGGCTTGCCCATATTCATCGTGTTGCCGATACCAATAAGCCCATCTATACTGGAAAGATCCTTTTCTACTTTGTTGGCTATTTCGGCTAATCGCCGGGAATCGGGACCGCTTATCTTTATCTGCACCGGCGCCATACCGGAGGCGCTGTCCTCGCCGCCACCCATAGAGGCGGCGAGGACACTTACTTTAGCACCCGGAATAGCGGAAAATCTATGCCGTAGATCGTCAGCAACCTTACGGCTGTCCTGTTTATGCCCTTTGCGCAATTTAACAAAGATACTGGCCTGCCTGGCCCCCCCTGTTCCAACCTCCGCATAAGCTATTTCCGTATCTTTGAGGCTAAGGAGGTATTTCTCCATCTCGCTTACACTTTTATCCGTCAGATCAAGGGATGCCCCGGTCGGCATCTCAATATAAGCCTTTATTTCACCTCTATCCACAAAAGGAAAGGCCTCTCCACCTATTATCGGCAACAGCATCAGTGAGGCTATCAAAGAAAGAGCAGCCAGCCCTACCACCTGCCACCGATGAGCCAACGCCCAGGACAAAGCTCTTTTATAAACGCGTTCCAATCTAGTGTAAAAGCGGTCCCATGCACTATCTCCGCCCATGCCCTCACGACGCAATAGTCTGGCAGCCAATGAGGGTACCAAGGTAAGGGACATAAACAGTGATATAAATATGCTAAAGGCGACGGTCAGCCCGAACTCCTTGAATATCTGTCCTACCATACCTTTCATGAAGGCGATAGGAACAAAGACCGCCATAATGGTAAAGGTAGTAGCAATAACAGCGCCGCCGATCTCACTGGTGCCGCTGGAAGCAGCCTCAGCCGCATTTTCGCTACGCTCAAAATGGCGATAAATATTCTCAAGCACTACAATCGAGTCATCAACCAGCAGTCCCACGGCCAGAGCCAGCCCCATCAGAGAGAGGACGTTTAAAGTGAATCCGCTGTAATAGATAAAGGCAATAGCGGCAATCAATGACGAAGGTATGCTCAAGAAGATAATAAAGGTACTCCGTATGCTACGCAGAAAAAGGAAGATAACCAGAACCGTAAGCAGTATACAAAGCAGAAGATTGTCACGAACCTCCTTGACGGAATCCTTGATAAAGGTTGAGTTATCGACAATCACTTCCAGCTTATTGCCCTGCGGCAGCCTGCCGGAGAGATCGGATACGGTCTTACGCACCGTATCCGCTACTTTAACGGTATTGGCTCCGGATTGTTTTTTGATTACCAATGTCACACAATTCTCGCCGTTGAAACGGGCCTTCTGCCGAACTTCCTTAAATGTATCCTCAATCGTAGCCACATCACCGATAGTAAGGGGCATGCCGTCAATAACGGCCAGGTTGATCGCAGCTATCTGCTCAACAGATGAAAACTCACCCACTGTACGAACGGTATATTCCCTTGAGCGCTGATCTATCCTGCCGCCGGGAACGTTCAGATTGTCGCCTTTTAAGGCGGCTACCACCTGTGCCAGCCCCAGCCCGTATGCTTCCAAGCGCCCCTGATCCACCCGTATATCTATCTCTCTCTCCAGGCCGCCGACAACATCAACCGAAGCTACGCCGTCAATTCTCTGCAAACGCTCCTTAACAGTATCGTCCGCCAGCTTCCGAGTTTCCGCCAGAGATCCCTTGCCAAAGAGGGTAACATTCATTATAGGATGAGCATTGATATCCACTCTGGCGATACTGGGATCCACTATATCTTGTGGAAGATCACCACGAATGGCTGAAACTTTATCCCTGACATCCGCTACGGCACCGTTAATATCAGTGCCGAGATCAAATTCGATTACTACTACCGATGCACTTTCGCGGGAAAACGAATATACCTTCTTTATACCGCCGATAGGACTGACAGCATCCTCTATAGGCTTGCTGACAAGACTCTCTATTTCCGTCGGCCCTACACCGGGATAAGCCGTCACTATGGTAACATACGGTATATCGACATTGGGCATGAGATCAATCGGCAAACGTGTCAGACATATCAACCCAAAGAGTGTCAGAACTAATACAATCACACCTACGAACAAAGGACGTTTTATGGAGATATCCGCAATATACATCTAGAAGGCCGCTCCTTCCATCACCTTTACCTTTTGTCCCTCGACAAGATCATCCTGGCCGACAACAACAATAGAGGTCTCCGTTGAAACCCCCATAACCTCTATTCGATTCTCTTGCTCTATGCCGGTACGTACTTCCATCTTCTTGACCTTGCCATTCTCAACGCAGGTAATGTATTTCCTGCCGTCAGACTCTCTTACAGCATCACAAGGCACATTAATAGTAGCTCGATGCGTGGAAACGGCAACCTTTGCCCTGGCAAACATGCCGGATTTGACATTACCATTCTGAAGAGATATACGAACCTTAAAGGAGCGCGTCCTGGCATCAGCCACCGGCACCAGTTCAGTTACTTTACCGGCGATTACTTTTCCCGGCAAGGCATCCACTGTTATATCGGCAGCCTGACCACGATTAAGCTTTGCAAACAACCTCTCCGGCACTCTAGCTTCAAAATAGAGATTATTCTGCTCCGTTATCCTCATAAGAGGCGTGCCCGGCAGAACCATCTCACCTTTATCAATTTTGCAATCGGATACAACGCCGGATACAGGAGCACGCAAAACAGTATGACCGAGTTGGACACGGATCATATCCACATTACCTCTTGCTTGCGACACACCGGCTTCAGCTGCTCTGACATCCTCTCTCCTGGCACCTTCGCCAACCATGGATAGTTGTGCCTTGGCAGAGCTTAATTGAGCTTCGGCGGCCAGATATTGCGCTTTGACGGCATCCAATTGCTGTTCAGCTATAGCGCCCTGCGAATAAAGTGCTTTTATCCTCTCGTAATTCTGACGAGCATTGTCAAAGGCAGCCTGTGCCTGCCTGACACTATTCTCTGCCTGCAAGCGTTCTTGAGATCTGGCGCCGGACCTAAGAGCGGCCAACCTGGCTTCAGCAACAGACACCGCCGCCACAGCAGTGGATAGCTGCGCTTGCAATGCGCTGTCATCGATCTTAAGCAGAACCTGGCCGGCAGATACCTTTGTTCCCTCATTTCCAACTCTGTAGATTACCTTACCGGCTGTTTCAGCCGCAACGGTAACCTCGCTTTGAGGAACTATTGAACCGGTAAGCTCTATGCTCTCGGTCATATCCTCACTCAGCGGTTTTACTACGTATACGCTTTTAATCTCAGATCCATTACCGTTTTCAATTTTCTTATGCCGCTTTCCGGCTATCGTAAAAGCAGTTGTTAACACAATTACCGCTGCCACCAGCGCAAATACTCGCTTCATAATTATCTCCTTACCCCCCTACAACTCCATAGAAACTGCTCGCTCCAATTCGGATAGAGCGATCTCATAATCGCTTACTGCATTGCTATAATTTATCTTTGCCTGAGTAAGTGCCGTTTGCGCATCAATCAATTCCACACTGGTAGAAACCCCGGACTGGTAACGAACAACAGCTATTCTGTTACCTTCCTCCGCCTGCGCCAGTGCCTGACGTGAAGCATCTATCAACTTCTTATCCTGCTGCAGCTGCAGATAACTCTGTCTTACCTGGAGCGATATATTGCGTTTGGCATCATCGGTCATCAGCTTAAGCTGTTCAGCGATATTGGTATTCTCGCTCAACCTCGATTTTGTCAATCCGTTATCAAAAAGGGAGACTCTGGCAGATACACCTATTGTCCATATTCCGGAGGTTGCAGCTGTCATATCCTGATGATAAATGGCATAACTTAAAGTGCCGTCGATATTGGGACGAACGGCGGATATCATTATCTTTCTACCGGCTGCATTAAGCCTATCCGACAAAGCTAAAGAACGCAGCTCCGGCCTTTGTTCCCAGGCCAGCGATATAAGATCATCAAGGCTGCGCTTTACCGGCTTTATTTCAGGCGAGAGTTTTAGTTGAACGGTAGTGCTTAAATCCACTCCTAACAGGTTATTCAGCGCATTCATTGCCAGGCCGACCCCATTTGATGCCATGACCAGATTCTGTTGAACCTGCGCCAACTGTGTCTCTGCTCTTAAAAGATCATATTTAGCTACCGTACCTGCTTTATAGAACTTCTGAGTTACCTCCAGATGCGCCCTGGCCTGTGCCACAGCCTCCCTGGCCACCACTTCCATACGCTGTGCTTTGGCCAGGCCATAAAAGGCACGCTTAACGGATAGAATCAGGTCCTCCTTTCTCGCCTCCAGATCCACTCCGGCCTGTTCAAGGGCTATTTCGGCCTGTTCTTCCTGCGCCTCCAATCTTCCTCCGCTGTATATGGGCTGATTCAATTGTAAGCCCAGATCATAGGATGTGGAATTTACAGGGAACTCATTGGGTAGAAAATGGCTAGCACTGGCCCCGGCGCCGATGGTGAATTTTTGTTGTGCTCTGGCCTGTGCCAACCTGTCGGCAGCAATATCTACCTTCTGCATTTCGGCGCTTAACATTACATTTTTCTTCAGTGCCAGATCTATACTCTCCTGCAATGTCAACGAAACAGTTGCCGCTTTTGCCGCTGCCTCATCGACAAAAGCTGCTGTCACTGCTGCAACAAAGAATACTCCGGCCAAAACAATAGATGCCATTGTTCTGATCCTTATCATTTAAAAGAGCCTCCCCTTTTTTCTATACTCCATATTAAAACATTCAATTTCAAAATACTTTTGCGCAATTCTGCGTAAAGACGGCCTTCCATTATTGTTTGCTTGGATCAGAACCACAGCCGATGATCAAATTATAAACAAAAGATGTTATCTCATTGCTGTTCCAGGCCGTTCTCTGCTCATCATGCAACGTAAGGATATGAGCCATTCCAAATATGGCACAAGCAGCCATCTCCGGCTGTCCGATTCCCCAATTACCTCTGACTAAAATATCTTGCAAAGACCGCTGCATTCGTGTCATAATATCCGGCAGTAATTCATCCAAACGTTCACCCATACCGACCAACTCACGAAATGCCAATTTTATTATCGGTCCTCTCTTATGAGAAAAATCGACATAATATTTTATAAATCGGCGCAAAAGCACAAGCGGTTCTTCTTGCGCAGAAGCGATTACTTCCAAGTCCTTCACCAGCTGTTCCATATCACGAATTATCAGAGAGAGATATAGATCCTCCTTGCTCGAAAAATAATAATAGATCGATGCTTTGGAAATACCGGCGGCAGAGGATATTTCTCTCATGGATACACCCTTGTATCCGCTCTCTGCAAAGAGCTCTGCAGCACACTTAATGATCCTATCTTTGGTATAATCCGTTGCGTTTTCTTTTGCCATTATCCTTCTCCCGAAGAGATCAGGCCGTCTGCCCATCTGACTGACCGGTCGGTCAGACGGACAGATTATATCTTTATGACGGATTATTGTCAAGCGTTATTTCAACACC
>JAQUEL010000082.1 GCA_028685295.1 bacterium | reverse complement strand
AATATTATATAACTGTGATAAGCAGCTCAGGGGCTGAATAACAAAAGGCAGGGGGTAAAAAATTGTCTAAGAAAAAGGGGTTTACCCTTATTGAACTTTTAGTCGTTATTGCTATAATCGCTCTGTTGGCAGCTATTCTTTTTCCGGTATTTGGAAGAGCTAGAGAGAATGCCAGAAAGGCTACCTGCCAGAGCAATTTGAAACAGATCGGACTGGCTATGCAGATGTATTCACAGGATTATGATGGTTTCTTCCCGCTCTGGTATAACTCATCCGGCACTGACGGGGTTAATAAATCATGGGTTGATGTTCTTGCTCCGTATGCTAATGCTAAAGGCAAGTATGATAATTCAAAACGGCCGTGGTATAAGAGCACTGTTTTTGATTGTCCTTCACTGGAAGAGTACTCTGCCAGTTCCGCGGCTCCCGCCGATTATTTATATTTTGCTGTTTTATACGGATATAGCAGCTGTTTGGAGAATGAGCTGGTCAGGATACCGAAGCCGAGCGAAGTCGGCATTGTGGCTGATGGTGAAATATATTCCCAGGTTACCTATGCCAATAATGGTAAAGTCGGTACTCTTGGAGTTGTCGATAGCACATCGCCTCTTCGTAATCGCCACTCAGAGGGCTTGAATATTCTCTATTGTGACGGTCATGTTAAATGGCGTCGAGCTTTGATAGGGAATAGTCTGGCTGATGAATTCAATGCTAAGGCGCATTTATAATCCTGAATCGCCGACATTGCTGCTGTTGAATTGGTAAGGGAGTTGTGAGTACCTCATGGCAAGAAATGGTAAGGTAACCTACAAAGGCAAAAATGTGGTTTTAACGACGGACTTTGATAACGGAGGCTTGGCAAGAATAGAAGAGAATGAGGCTGATGTTTTTGATTGCTGGCCTTACGATGAGAGCGAGTATGGTACCGATAATCTCTTTATCGCACGCAGTGATGACTCCGGCATCCTTGACGAAGCCTGCTTCTGCTTTCACCTTTGTGTGGAAAACTGCAAGGATAGAGCGATACGGTTGCGTTTTCATGTTAAGGAACAAACCAGGACTTGCGGAGGCACGTTGCTGTATGCCAACCCTGATTTCCCCGTTTGCAGCTATGATGGCAATACCTGGATGAGAATGAAGAATAAACATCTATACGATGATCCGGCTATGGAGCACGGTAAGATAGTGGAGGTGGAGATTTGTTCTGCCGACGACAGGATGTTCCTAAGCTATCAGTATCCGTATTCTAATGATCACCTGGATAGGTATGCCAACGCCATCAGCACTTCCGCTTTTTGCCGGGTTGAAAAAATCGGCTGTTCAACAGAAGGTCGGGATATCAAAGAGATCGTGATAACTGATGAGGCAATACCGACCGCCGGCAAAAGAATTGCCTGCTTTATCGGGCTCCAGCATTGTGCCGAGTTAGGAGCAGGCTGGGGGCTGGAAGGTATGGCCGATTTCTTGCTCTCCAGTGATCCGCTGGCTACGGCGGTTCGGCAAGAATATATTTTCAGGATCATCCCTATGATCAACGTTGATGCCGTGTCGGAAGGCAGGGGCAGGATACATGGCACTGGCCGAAATTTGAATAGAGAATGGGAGAGGTCTGGCGCACTGAGCGAAGCTGCCTCTATCAGAGCCTCTTTCGACGCCTGGGCTGCGGCCGGCGAAGGTATCGATTTGTTTATCGATTTTCACGGTTTTTCTGTTGCTGAGGATAAAAACTGGTCGTTTTTAGTTATGCCGGAAGGAACGTATAAAGAGAGTCAGGCTGAGGAGTATCAGCGTTTGATAAGTTCGCTGAGAGAACAGTTGCCAGCGGCCATGTTTACTCCGCATGAACAGCCGGGGCATGCCGCCGGCATGGCGGCACGGCGTTATGGTTCTCTGGCCTTAACCGTAGATTCTTACGTGTATAGGTGGGCTGATGAAGGGGTGATCCCCGACCTTTCTTCATACTATCGATACGGCAGTGAAATATGGTCGCTTGAAGATATCAAAGCTTGCGGCCGGTTGATTACGAAAGCTTTGATGGCGTTAGCGTAAGGCTTATATTCAAATAAACATGTGGAGGTATAACCGATGTTCAGAAAAGTGCTGCTGACAACTATTTTGTTTGCATTGATGTCCGTTCAAGCTATTGCCGGCGTGAAGAATGCCGTTTCTGTCTGGGAATTGAACGATGATAAAGGAGAAACAGCGACAGATAGTATCGGCAAGAATAACGGCGTCATACACAATGCCCGATGGATTAAAGAGGGGAATGGGACAGCCCTTTACTTCAATGGTGATAACAGCTATATATCGGTGAATGATCCGGGTAATAACAGCGCTCTGGATATAAGCGGAGAACTCGGGCTGGAAGTAAATTTGAAGCTGGAGAGCTACTTCAACAAGAAGACTGCAGCCACCGGCTCCAAGACTGACGGAGCTAATCAGATGATCCTGGTGAAAACCGAGTATCCAAATAAAGTCAATTACTCTCTATCCGTATTTTGGGGAAAGCTGTTATTTATAGCCGATCTCCAGAACGGTTCCAAAATCAGGCTGGCCGGTTCAACGCATGTTCCTTTGATGAAATGGGCCACCGTTACCGTTGTTTGTGACGGCACAGAGGCAAAATTATTACTTGACGGACGTGAAGAAGCCAGGCAGGCATATTCCGGCAAGCTGGCCGTTAACAATTCTCCCATACTTATCGGGGGATACCACGATAACTACAAGAGTGAATCGGAGAGGTTGAACTACAGGTACGCCTTCTTCCAGGGGGTGCTGGGAAAAATATCTCTTTTCAACAGCGCCGACGTGATTTCGGCAACCGGAGCGAATGCCGGTAGCAATCTGCCGCCAACAATGACAAAAGTTATTCCGCTAAAAGCCAAGGTGGAGAACCGCAATGGTGTACCGGTCCTCTCGCTGGGAGACATGACCGAGCAGTTTCTGGGGTTTAGGGATGAGAAGCATCTTAGAGAGATATCGCTGATCGGAACTACACAGAGATTCCTGGATAAGGGCATTAAGTTTCACTTCCTTCTTATAACTCCAGCCGGCAGAGCCTATCAGAAGGATAAAATGTATGCAGAACTCGATAAATGCGTCCTGGACGCCCTCCGCGAAGCCTCCGACTGCTATTTTATCGTGTACGTTAATACCGATATCAGGACGAGTACGGAGCCTAACTGGTTGAAACAGCATCCTGACGAAGTGATAATCTGGCCGCCGAATATGATTAAAGGCGATAGAGCTTCCATGGCTTCCATTGTCCGCAGGGAGGAAGTGGCCGGCGATCTCAGCTCTCTGGTAAAACATATCAGGGAATCACCTTATTCCGATAGAATTGCAGGATACTTTATGAACGGCGGTGCCGGTGAATGGGGCGACTACTGGGATTACAGCCGTCCGGCCCAGGAAGGGTTTAAAAAATGGGTTAAGGATAACTATAAGAATGATCTTGCCTTGCTGCGTAAATCCTGGAAGGATGATAAAGCTGATTTTGCGACGGTAAAAATTCCTGAGTGGAAAGAGCTTTTTACGGCCGATACCGGAGTATTTCATGATCCGGCCATCAGCCGAAGAAAGATCGATTTTCTGCAATATCATCATGAAATGGCTGCTGATACCGCCTTGTATTTTGCCAAGGCAATAAAAGATGCCTCCAACAATGAAAGCTTGGTGGGTCTTTGGAACGGGTATATCTTTTTACCGGAGTGGTGGCAGGATAGCACGCCGTATTTGATCGTCAACAACAGAAGAATGAATATGTTTTCCAAATTACTTGATAGCCCTTATATCGATTTCATTGGCTCACCCTATTCCTATCAGGAGAGGCATCCTGGGGGCGGGTTTGTGCCACAATTCCCTGCTGACAGCATTATCCTGCATAACAAACTGGCCCTGACAGAGGATGATACCAGAACACACCTGGCAACGCCGCATGTAGCTTATGGCGCCGCTGAGCAGTACGGCGACTATTTCGGCAAAGCCCGGAATATGCAAGAAACGCTGGCGGTGCTTAAAAGAAATTTTGCCGGAGTGTTCTCTAAGCCGGGCAGCGGCCTCTATTATGTCGGCATGGGCAGTGATGGCAATAAATGGTTTGATGATCCGTCAATACTGGATACGGTTTCTCGGTTTGTTGATATAGCTGAAAAAACCAAGGCCAGAGATAGAAACGCTTCTCAGATAGCGGTTATTATCAGCTTCCGTTCCTTCTTTTATCAGAAGTTTAATAACATGAGCAGAGATTTCATTCTGAGGCAGACTTACGAAAATCTTACCCGTCTGGGTGCGCCTTATGATGTTTATCTTGATAGTGACATCACGAGTAAAAACTTTCCCTTCGACAGATACAAAATGTATGTGTTCCTGAACAGCTTTTATTTGCCGGCACAGGAGAGGAGCATTATTAAGGAGAAAATATGCCGCAACAATAATACCGTTGTCTGGGTTTATGCTTCCGGTTTTGCGAGCGATAATGAACTCTCCCTGGAAGCATTGTCGGATATCACAGGTATAAAGATGGGGATGTATAAAGGACCATTAAGCAGGGTGCGGTGCGAGATCACCGAATACTCTCATCCCCTTACCGCCTCTTTGCCAACTAATTTAAGATACGGAAGTGAAGGGCCGATGGAGCCGGTGTTCTGGTGTGACGACCCACAGGCAACGGTTCTAGGAAAGCTGCTTTCGACAACCGATGAAGGAAAGGTTTATACTTTTCGCAAGCCTGGCCTGAGTGTCAAAAAGCTCAATGGCTGGATATCCGTATGGTCGGGGACGCCTAATATACCCTCGGGACTGCTCAGGAATATTGCAGCACAAGCCGGTGTCCATATTTATGATGCAGGCGATGATCAGGTTTTTGCCAGTGAGAAGCTGCTGGCTGTGCATACCAAGTATGCGGGAGAACGGGTAATAAAGTTACCGCGAAAATGCAATGTTTTCGATCCGTTTAAGGGGAAATATATTGCTAAGGATACCAGACAATTTACGGTAAATATCCCAGCGGCTGCCACTGAAATCTGGATTATGGAATAACGGTCTATCGAAGGCGATATGAATATCGTAAAGAAATGCAGCCTGTCTTATATTAAATTGGCGGGAGGTTAAGGTGATGATAAAAGTCGTGAAAAGATGAAAAACCGAATGCCGGGATAAGGGGTGGTAGGCAAAGCTGCAGCTCTCCGGAGCCGCAATAGGTGATGGCCGTAGCAGCTTTGCTATACGCCGCTCCTCAGACTTCGGCAGCTGTGGGCGTGAGCGATGGCAAACCTGTAGCCGAGTGGCATTTCGATGATGGCAAGGGAACAACAGCTTTGAATTCTGCGGATAATGGCAGCAACGGGCAGTTGAGACTCGCCGCCTGCTGGGTTGACGGCCGCAAGGGCAAGGCCCTGTTATTTAACGGTGTTAACGGTTACGTGAATTGCGGCAACAGCCCCGTAGTGAATATCACCGACGAAACAATCGGTTGAGATGTGGTTTTATCCCAAAGCTTATGTAACCGGGCGAGCAGCTTTTCCTCTCAGCAAGTGGTGTCGTCTCTCTCCCGCCGTAATTATCCCTGCTCTTAATACCTGGTATCACATCGTCTGGACATACTCTTCTGCCGATGGGGGCAAGCTCTATATAAACGGAGCATTGCAGGGATCTGTATCGGTTACAGGAGCTCTGGCTGTCAATACGGGCGATCTATTGCTGGGCGGCCCCGGATTTAACGGCATCCTGGATGAAGTGCGTATTTACCATAGAGTGCTCAGCGATGCCGAAGTAAGCCGGCACTATAAGGAATAATGAATTCCGGCAATGGAGTTGCTCGAGGCAACGAAGAGGCAGTGATACGCGTATGCATAAAGCACTGCCGCGCAGCATCTAGTAGGATGTAAGCCCGGCAAAAAGCAGTTTATAAAGTAAAAATACCGTAAACAGATCGTCGAGTTCAATATGAGAACGGCGTGAAATTGCAAGATGATAAAAACATATGACAAACGAGGTAATGAGGTAATAATGAACAACGAGAAGAAGTGGTGGGAGCGCCCGGTACGTATGCTGCGGATGGATTACGCCCCGGATTTTTCCGCTATCAAGGATGAGGATCTGGAAGCGGTAGCTCGAAGCCGTAAGGAGGACTGGCGGATAAATTGCGAATGGATCGTCGGCACCCCGGGTTTCAGCAAGGCAACGCATCAGACAACCTTCAAGGCGGATGGATATGAGAAGTATCCGGGTTTGGAGGACTTCGATTACCTGCGAAGCTATACGCCCATAGCTCATGAGCAAGGCATAAGAGTATTAGCCTATCTTAATATGCACTGGTTTTCATACGAATTTGCTGCAGAGCATCCGGACTGGGAGCAGATCACAGCTGATGGAGAGCGTTACGGCAAGATCAATCCCCTTTATGGTAACGGCACCACCTTCTGCGTCAACAGCGGCTGGCGCGAATGGGCCTTCTCTTTGATGGCCGAGGCCATGAAGACCGGCATCGACGGTATCTTCCTGGACGGCCCTGTTATTTATCCCGGCTGCTGTTACTGCTCTGCCTGCCAGACGGAGTTTATCTCCGCCTATGGCAGGCCCATACCGCGTGAGAACTGGCAAAATCCTCTCTGGAAAGTCTTTCTCTGCTTCAGGGAGAACTCACTGGCCAGGTTTCTGGAGGATGCTCAACAAGCGGTAAAGCAAGTCAATCCGGAGGGAGTAGTCTTTCTCAATGCCGGCAACTGGGAGCCGACAGCCTGGAGAGTGGCCCGTGACATTCAGCGGGTGGGGGATTTTCAGGATTTCAATGGAGCAGAGGCCTTCTTTTCATATGGAACGGCAAAGTCGTTTAACCCTTATGCCTATATGATGACAGGCAAATACCTGAGAGCCGGGAAGAAGCCGGCCATAGTCTTTACCCATTACATGAACGGAGCCTGGCACTATCTGAACCTGCCGCGGGAGGAGATCAACCTGGCCTTGGCCCAGATAGCCGCAACCGGTGCCAACCCCTGGCTGGCTCTGATACATTCCTCTCTGGAGTCTCAGCCCGGCAGCCATGAGCCCGTCAGAGACATCTTCGGGTTCATGGCCGATAGAGAGGATTACTTTACCGATTATGAGAGCCTGGCAGAGGTAGGGCTGCTCTTCTCCGCTCATACCAATCGCAACTATCTTTCACAACATGAGGAGATATACGTTACCGCCGGCTCAGGAGAAGAGAAGAACCTCGGAGTAGAGAGCAGCGCCAAGAGCATCAAGACATGGTCGCAGAGGAAGATAGAGTGCGAAGAGATGCTTCGCTGCTCCTACACAGGGTATTTTCAGGCTTTGACCAGAGCCCATATTCAATTCGATATTCTTCTTGATCAGAACCTGACAGTTGAAAATCTCTCTACATACAAGACCGTTGTCCTGCCCGATGCCGCCTGTCTGGATTATGAAGCCGTTCTGGCCCTTAAAGAGTTCGTAAGCAAAGGCGGGAATCTGGTATGCTCCTTTGAAGCAGGGCAGTATGATGCCGAGGGAGATTACTCCCAAGAACTCTTCGAACTGCTGGGAATAGAGCAAATAGAGGGAGCTTTCCCCGTAGTCAGAGGAGAGAACTATGAGAAGGTAATAAGCGATTATGTCGGCTTTAAAGCCGGAGACCTGATAGAGAGAGCAGAGTATGCCCTGAAAGTGAAAGCCGTTCAGGGAGCCGAAACACCGATGCTCTTTATGAACGCCATAAAAGGCTTCTATGTTCCGTTGCAGGGAGTATCCTCTTGCCCCGCCCTGATCATCAGCAGTTACGGGCAAGGAAAGGTAGCCTATTTTCCCGAGGCGCTGGGTCATTTCTATGGCGTGACCGGCATGCCCAATGCCGAAGATCGGATAGCAGGCACAGTAAAATCCCTTATTTCGAATCCCATGCTGGAAATCAGGGCACCGGGAACAATCAGCCTGGAAGCCTACCGGCAGAGTAGACAAGACAGGATTGTCCTGCATCTGGTCAATAACACGGTGGATGGCCGTCCGGCCAGACATCGTCTGCCGGTAACGGATATAAGCATCAGCGTCAACCTCGACCGCAATCCCCAAGAAGTTTACACTCTGCGGGAGAACAAAGGAATAGAGTGGAGAATGGACGGAAGCAGGCTGGAGATCCATATTCCGGTTATCGATCTTTATGAAATTGTCAGCATTGAATTTTAGCTGGAGGCGATAGGAATGTCTAAATTTGGAACTCTTGGGACTGAAAAGACAGTTAACGGTTATATGGGAGATATATTCAACTGGCCGATAGTCAACAAGGCCATGGAAGAAGGGGTAATAGATGTGCTGCGGGCAGGCAATATGTCCGGCACCGATATCACCCGTCGTTTTGAGAGAGAGTATGCCGATTGGCACGGCATGGCCTAC
>JAQUEL010000081.1 GCA_028685295.1 bacterium | reverse complement strand
TCCTGCCTCTATCCACGCTCCAGCCATACTGTCATGGCTCCGGGATCCCTGTTATTCCAAGCATAGTAAGGAATAAAGAATAATTCTACATCCTCAAGGCGCCTCTGGCTTCCCCACGGACGATACAATGGTCCATAGGGCCGAGTGGGCACTTCCCCAAAGCCTTGAATCTTCACTACTCCGCCCAAATCCGCTGTTTTATTTGCTGTAAGCCTACGCGCAGAATCCAGCCTTGCCTCTAAAACGGAAAGATTGGGGTTATCTGCCTGCTCCAGACAATAAACCAAAGGCCCTCGCATCAGGGCAACACTGCCTCTGGTCTCAGCCAGCCTGCTGTTTGCTTCCATAAGTACCGTGGGCAGCTCAAGGCTCAACTCCACCGAATTATCTCGCCACTTTCTTCTAATCTCAAGATATCCAGCTCGATTTTTCGCCTCATACTCTACTCCATCCACTTTCAGAGAGTAACCACGAGCCCACAGTGGAAGTCTCAGAAAAAGGGAGAACTCATGGCTCTTCGGTAAGCTCAGCTGGAAGGAGAGATCACCCTCCCAGGGGTAGTTACCTCTTTGCACTAGGCGTATCGGCACCCCATCTATCTGCCATTGAATAGCTGTGTTATCGTAGAGGTGGACCCACAATCCTTCTCGCGAGCTGCTATAGAAATAGTCACCTAAAGAAGCCAGCAGCCGCTGTGCATTGGGCGGGCAGCAGGTGCAGTCATGCCAAGGTTTTCTTTCATATATCCGTTGAGCTTCCCGCAGCTCCCTTGGCTGGCCGTTGTAGGCCAGGGGGTTCACATAAAAATACCGATCTCCACTTAAGGATACCCCTGCAAGGAAACCATTGTAGAGGGTGCGCTCTAGGAGATCCGCAAAACGTCCCTCTGCCAAGATATGCAGCATCCTTCTGTTCCAGAAAATGCTAGCTATCGCAGCACAGGTCTCAGCATAAGCGCCCTCATGGGGAAGCTCAAAGGGCCTGCCAAAAGACTCACCGTGCACTCTTCCTCCTATTCCGCCTGTGATGTAGATCTTTTCACAAACCATATTCTGCCACTGCCTTTTGATGCTCTCAAGATAGTCACTATCCCCTGTCTCCAGATAGTAATCTGCAAGCCCTGCAGCGTAGTAGGCAGCTCGCACAGCATGGCCTTGGATCTCCTGTTGGCTGCGGAAATTTATTCTCTCCAAAAAGAAACGGGCAAGCTCAAGATATTTCTTCTCGCCTGTCTCACGGTAAAGTTCCACCAGAGCCAATTCTATTTCAGGATGACCATCGGCCTTCTCGATTTTTCCAGGGCCAAATCGAGCTACAAGATAATCTGCAAAGCGAACTGCAGCTCGAAACAGCTCATCTTTGCTTGTAGCGCGTCTGTGGGCAATAGCAGCTTCAATAAAATGTCCTGCACAATAAAGCTCATGGGCGTTTTCAAGATCCGAAAACCGCTTCTCTCTATGCTCATGGATAAAATAGGTATTGAGGTAACCATCCGCCCCTTGAGCTGAAAGGAGCAAGGAAACAACTTCAGCTGCCAAAGGTTCGATCACCGGATCCGGCAAGACATGACAGGCAGCTTCAAGCCACTTATAAAGGTCAGAATCTGTAAACCAAGGACCTCGCCTTTGGATAGCGGGATCATTCACCCGCTTGAAGTTATCCATAACTCCATGTTCCTTCAGTGCTTCATAAAGCTTAGAGACCGCCAGGCGGTTCCTCAATTGCCGCTCCTGCCAAAACCCCGGTTGAAACTTAACCGCCTCTTTGGGAATAGGCCTCAATTGAGCATAGGGAGTATGATCTAGCCTCAATTTTGTCTCCCTCCTTGATTTTTTTGTAGGTAATACGTACAATCGGCATATACCTTTGTTATATTTATCTCATAGTAATTAACCCGAAACAAGATGGTAACTCTGGGAAAGGGTGGATTTTTCCGACATGAGATATCTTAGTATACTTGCAAAGCCCACAGCCCAAAACGGAGGTCTCTTTACAGCGAGCAATAGCTGGATCCATACTACCCGATCAATAGACTCCTTCGAGCTAATCCTGGTGTGCAAGGGACCTGTCTGCCTTTTTGAAGACGAGCAGCAATACTCCTTGCAAGAGGGACAAACCCTGCTTCTCTTTCCAGACCGTACCCATGGTGGCTGGAAGGAATCTCCCAGGGGAACTTCTTTTTTCTGGCTCCATTTTCTTCTGGACAGATGGGAGCTTTTAGAGAACCCAAAGCCTGGGGGAATTGCCACAAGCCTCGTCACCCACAATTCCGAGCTTCTCACTATCTTCTTTCGCCAGTTCCTGCACAGACAAGAGACTCCTGGCTACTCCCGCTGGGCTCTGGATGCAGCACTGGAGGTTATTCTCTCGGAACTGGAGGCGGAAACCCTGCGTCAGCCTTTAGAAAAAGAAACCTTTTGGGCGGCCAAGGTCTCAAGCCTGATCCGTTCCAGATACAAAGAACCGCTGTCTACTTCCTTCATCGCAGGAGAGCTGGGACTTAATCCTGACTACCTCTCTCGGATCTTTCGCCAAGAAACAGGCAAGACAATTACCAGCTGGATCCGGGACTGGCGCCTTTATATTGCCAAGGGCCTTTTAAGCGAGGGCAAGCTCACGATTTCCGAGATTGCCTGTCAGGTGAGAATTGAAGATCCCCGCTATTTTGCAAGACTCTTCAAAAGGCAGGAAGGTATCTCTCCTGATCAGTACAGGAGGCTTTTTTACCGCACCCATGAAAATAGCATCTGAGGGGAATAAAACCTGGCTCGCTGATTCCTGATCTTTCTTCCCTTTCGCCAATATCCCGTATCGTAAATGCGTATGGTATTGTTTCTATAAGTAAAACATACGGTCATTATACCGTCATCGACAAGCCCAATACAGTAGAATCGTTCTTCTTCAGTGCTATGATTAGCATCTTCACGGATTATACGATGAGGATTGAGAAAGGCATATGGAGCCTGTGAAAAAGAGACAAGGTGTTTAACCATGTTCTCATTATCTTCCCTCCCAGCCCATTCAGATTAGGTTCTTTTCATATATACACAACACTACGAATATGGTGAAAAGCAATATAAAAATATAGAGAAATTATAGCAGGCATAATTACCCGCCTGTTCTTTTTGCTGCGGACGTGACTTCTAAGAACTTGCTCATATAAAACCGATTAGGCGTCTTATAAAGAGGCTATCAGGAGGGAATAGGGTATTACGTAACCACTCGCGGATAAAGCTTAATTCCTATGGCGGTCAGCAGCATGGTTATGCCTGTAAGCACGGCTATGTCCATACCTAAACCGTAATGGCTTGTTCCTTGGACCAGCATCAGGCTGCGCAAGGCATCCACTTCGTAGGTCAGCGGATTGCCCTTGGCGATAATCTGCAGCCAGCGCGGCATTAGAGAGATAGGGTAGATGGCATTGCTGGCAAAGAAGAGGGGCATGGTCATGATCTGGCCGATGCCCATGAAGCGCTCTCGCGTTTTGACGATGCAGGCGATGACCAGGGAGAAGGTGGCAAAGCAGGCAGCTCCCAGCACCACTACCGCCACCACGCCCAGCAAAGCCGGCAGATGCCAGTTGATATTAACGCCGATAATGGTTGCCAGGATGTAGATAATGATTACCTGTGACAAGGCACGTATGCCGGCAGAGAGTGCTTTGCCCAGCACCAGGGCTGAGCGCGGTGCCGGACTGACCAGAAACTTGTGCACGATGCCCAGATCCCGCTCCCAGATGACGGCGATGCCGTAGAAGATGGCGATGAAGAGCACACTCTGCGCCAGTATTCCTGGAGCGATGAAATCTCGGTAATGCGAGATGCCGGTGCCGCTCATTCTGCCGAAGACCTGGCCGAAGATCAGCAGCCAAAGGGCTGGTTGCACTGCTCGGAAGAAGAGCTCGGTGGGATCGTGCCGGAGCTTCCGTAACTCTAGTTCGGCGATGGCTAATGTTTTATAGAGAACGCCTGTCAGAGCCGCCAGCGGGCTATCCCAGCCGGCGGGTGATGCGGCGCATTCTCGATGCCTCACGGAATCCTCCTTCCATCTCCAAGGGCCCCCCGGCGTAGTGAACGAAAACATCATCCAGAGTAGCTTCGGCAAGGGGCAATGAAGATTTCAATTCATCGGGCGAGCCTACAGCCCGGACAGTGCCGCGGTGCAAGATGGCTACGCGGTCACACAGGCTGTCGGCCTCTTCCATGGAATGTGTGGTCAGAAAGATGGTGGTGTCGTATTCGCAGCATAACTGCGTGATATGATCCCAGACCAGATGCCGCGCCACCGGATCCAGACCGACGGTAGGCTCATCCAAAAAGAGCATCTGCGGCCGGTGCAGCAATGACAGGGCTATCTCCAAGCGGCGGACCATACCGCCGGAGTAGGTGCTTACCAGTTGATCGGCGGCATCGGCCAGCCCCATGAACTCCAGGGCGGATTTGATACGCCTCTGATGTTGGCGGCGGGGAATATCATAAAGCTTGGCAAAGATCAGCAGGTTCTCGTAGCCGGTCAGCATACCGTCGGCAGAAAGAAGCTGCGGCACATAGCCGATTAAGTGTCGCACTGCTCCGGACTGGCGGACGATATCACAGCCTGCAATCCTGGCAGCCCCCGATGTCGGCGGCAGCAGGGTGGTCAGCATTTTGATAACCGTACTCTTACCGGCCCCATTAGGGCCCAATAGGCCGAAAATCTCGCCGCCGGCCACGGTAATGGATAACCTGTCCACGGCGATAAAATGGCCGAACTGTTTGGTAAGATTCTGCGTTTCTAGAATATCCATGACATTCCTTTCCCAGTTGCTATGAAGTTTAACATAGGGAAAAGAGGGCGGTCAATGGCTCCTGATCTTTCTTATTTCTTGGATAATAGGCTGCCGGATTCCGCATCTAAGAATACATAGCAATGCGGATGTTGCTTGAGAATTGACGCAGGATGAAGATTGGACACCTTATCATCTCCAAAGCAATCTCGGACGGCTTCTGCCTTTCGTGCATCCGGTACTGTACAAATAATGTGCTTGGCCTTCATGATTTGCTTGATACCCATAGAGAGGGCCTTTTCAGGCACTTCATCGAAAGATTTAAACCAGCCCTCGCCCAGCTGCTGGTTGCGGCATTTTTCATCTAGCTCCACCACGATGAATGCATCCTCTGTTTCAAAATCAGCTGGTGGATCATTGAAAGCCAGATGGCCATTCTCGCCAATGCCAACAAAGGCGACATCAATAGACTCTCTGGAGATCAACTTCTGGAGCCGTTTACACTCAGCTTCCGGATCAGCCTCGCCATTTACCAGATTAACTTCGCCTGGGTTCACCTTGCCGATAAACCGCTCCTTAAGATATTTGCGGAAGCTGGCAGGATGGCTCTCTGGAAGACCGATATACTCATCGAGATGAAACATCCTGGTTTTGCTCCAATCGATCTGGGGATCCGCAATCAGGGTCTGCAGAAAATGGAACTGGGATGCGCCTGTAGCTGCAATAAAAGTGGCGGTGCCATTTTTTGCAATTGCCTCTTTAAGAAGCTGTGCTGCCTTCTTGCCTGCCTCCTGACCACACTCAAGACAGGTTTTATAAACCCCAATTTCCATTGAAATTCCTCCCAATTTTTGATACATTTTAAAGCGCATTTAAAAAGTGCTTAAGCAATAACTACAATAACTACTTTAAATATTTCGCTCTCTTCTGCAATTTTCCTGCTTTTGCCAAAAAGATTATCGCATGTTCACCTTGCCGCGCCGTTCTCTGCCTTCACCATAGTCGTTCTATATGTTACAATATATATATAAGTAAGCATATAAGACTAAGTGCCGGAAGGAAGAGTTAACATGCCCCTGCTTAACTTAAAGCGTGAATATAATCATCTTTATAATGCACCCAAAAAAGATATTGGTATAGTAGACGTTCCTCCATTCAATTATCTCATGGTTGATGGTGCCGGTGACCCAGATACTTCTACACATTTTCAGGATGCGGTGGAGGCATTGTATGGGGTGTCTTTTACTCTGAAATTTATGGTAAAGAAGGAAAACCCTGATAACGATTACGTTGTTATGCCGCTGGAAGGGCTCTGGTGGATGGCAGGAGAAGAAGGCTTTGATCCCAATAAAAGAGAGGCTTGGCAATGGGCTCTGATGATTGTGCAGCCATCCCTTATTACTGCTGATCTTGTAAATGAGGCTGTTGCTCGTATCCGGCCGCGCAAGGAGCAGCCGGCATTGGATAAGGTGAGGTTTGAGAGCTTCTATGAAGGGTTATCGGTGCAGATCATGCATATCGGCCCTTATAGTGAGGAAGCTCTTACTATTGCCAGGATGTTCGACTTTTTGCATTTAAGAGGTTACAGGCCTAGAGGTAAGCATCATGAGATTTATTTGAGCGATCCTCGCAGGACGGCTCCTGACAGGTTGAAGACTATTATTCGGCATCCGGTAGCCTGATATTCAGCTTATTCCGCCATGTTGCTTTTATTATGGTATAATACGATACTATAGTTTATGTTTTGTCTGCACACGCAGGCTTTGTAAAGGGGTTATTTTCTTTGCCTGTGCTGGATAAAGTCGGCGGTGATATTTTACGCCGTTCGATTGTCGCCGGCGCCGTCTGGGTTGGGCGAGAGCGACAAAAGATAGATGCTCTTAACGTTTTCCCGGTTCCAGATGGTGATACGGGGACCAATATGTATCTAACTTTGCTGGGGGCTGCCAGAACGGTGGCCAGACGGCGGGGCGTTTCTATAGAAAAGGTGGCATCGGATGCTGCTATGGGCGCTCTTTTAGGGGCCAGGGGCAATTCCGGTGTTATCTTATCGCAGTTTTTTCATGGTTTTAGCGAAGCATTGAAAGGATGCTCCGTGCTGGGTGTGCAGGAATTGGCTGCAGCTATGGCAGAGGGATATCGCTGTGCCCATGCTGCTGTGGGGCAGCCGGTAGAGGGAACTATTCTGACGGTTATGCGGCGAGCGGCTGCAGCTGCCAGGCTGGCCGTAAATCGTGGCGATGACATGGAAACAGTTCTTTCTATAATACTGGCAGAAACCCGGCTGGCTGTTTCGGAGACGCCTGAGCAGCTGCCGGTACTCCGTGATGCCGGCGTAGTAGATGCGGGCGGGCAGGGCTTTCTATCCTTTCTAGAGGGCGTATGGAGCTTTATCATGCAGAAAAAACTTGGTCGCGGTCTGTTATCCGTGATAAGGACCGCTCGTGCAACGAAAGAAACTCTGCCGGCTTCTGTTGAGCATCGTTATTGTACAGAGTTCATGATGATAAATGCAGCTATAGATGCAGAGGAAGCCAGAACGGCCTTGGAACCGCTGGGTTCATCTCTGCTGGCAGTGAGGGAGGAAAGCCTATTAAAGGTTCATATTCACACCGATGATCCGGGTGCAGTGCTGGCCTGGGCTACGTCTAAGGGTGAATTGGAAGGGATCAAGATAGATAACATGCTCAACCAGACTTTAAAGAGGTTATCCAATGAAAAGGAGACAACGCCGGATAGCTCTGAAAAGCAGGTGTCGGGAAGCGGTGTGGTGGCTGTGGCATCAGGTCATGGCCTTGAAGATCTGCTATCCACTCTGGGAGCCGGAATAGTGATTTGTGGCGGGCAGACTATGAACCCCAGCGTAGAGGAGCTTCTTCAGGCGGTGGAAGAATTACCGCAGGCGGAGGTAATAATTCTTCCCAACAATGGCAATATTGTTATGGCTGCCCGAAGGTTGTCAGCGTTGACGCAGAAAAGGGTGCGTGTGGTGCCGTCAAAGGATCCGGCTCAGGGGATAGCCGCCATGCTGCACTTTGATTCTTCGCTGGATGTGGAGAAGAACCTGGAGGCCATGTCGGAAGTGCTGAAGCATATTATCTCCGGCGAGATCACCAGGGCAGTTCGCGGGGTGACCCTCGATGGTATTAAAATACGCAAGGGTGATTATATAGGTTTGATCTCCGGCAAAATAGTAGTTGCCGGGCGGTCTCCCGATAATGTTCTTCCAAGGCTGTTGGAGAATATGCCCCCGGGTTGGGGGTTGGCTACAATCTATTACGGGGAGGATATTGATGCTACCCGTGCGGAAAAGACGGCTCAGGCTGTCAGGGAGAGGTTTCCGGAGGCGGAAGTAGAGGTAGTGGAAGGCGGACAGCCTCACTACCATTATCTGCTAGCGGTGGAATAAGAAAAGGGTATTCCCGAGAGGAGAAAACATTGGCTTCTTTTAACGTGGTTACCGATAGCACAGCAGATTTGAATACGGCAGAGCGGCAACGATACGATATAAGTGTAATTCCACTTAAAGTTCAGTTTGGCCTGGAAGGTTTCAAGGATATGGAAAACCTGGATCAAGGAGGCTGGCAGCAACGTTTCTTGCAGGGTGCTTGGCCTACTACTTCGCAGCCTTCCATGGGTGATTTTATGATCTGCTATAATCAACTAGAAGGCCCTGTTATGTCCATACATTTGTCTGCTGGCCTTAGTGGAACAGCTAGAACCGCTAATGCAGCGGTTACAGCGCCCTTACTGCGT
>JAQUEL010000011.1 GCA_028685295.1 bacterium | reverse complement strand
AATTATAACAGGGAGCATATTGCTTTTGTTACTGATTGCGATGCTGAGAATCCCTGTTGTATTAGATAAATCTTTATCCTTTTGGTTGTATGCATTATATATGGGTATATTCCCTACAGGATTAGCATATATATTATGGATAATGGCTCTGGAGCATATTGAAGCAGGATCCCTGGGAGCGCTGGGATATTTATCGGCCGTGTTGACCATGATTTTCTCTGGATACCTGTTAAAGGAACGAATGGATTTCGGCTTTATTGCAGGAACTGTGTTGGTTTTTATCGGAGTATACTATATGTTTTTTTCATTAGCAAAAGATAAAAACAATCAGTAACAGAGCTATGAAAATCAGGCAACGCCTTCGTCTATAACGGGCCTGAGGAAGAGGCCTGCTGTCGTGAGTTTGCCAGCAACCCTTTACTATGGTCGGCTTCGCCGGAATCCGCAGAAATGCAAATTTTTGGATAGAGGAGAATATCATGTACACTTCTTTGGAGACCGCATGCATCAGTGCAGTAGAAGACGGACTTCTGCACGGCATTGTGGTTGCTGCCGGCAGGAGTACATCGATTGATTTTCTTTGGGCCTGGGGTAATGCGTCGGTTTACCCTGAAAGAAGGCCCATAGCAGTTAATTCCATCTTTGATATGGCAAGCGTGACTAAGGTTATTGCCACTGCGACAGCGTGCGGTATCTGCATTGATCGCGGCCTCCTGAATCCTGATGCTCCCGTTGCCGATTATATTGGCAATATAGGCACTCTGAATAACACAAGAATACTTGTGCGGGACTTGGCAACCCATGTTTCCGGATTTTCCAACCAGAAGGTTAGCAACACAGATTACTATAGCTTTCTTAAAGCCATAGTTGAAACCCCGCCACAATGGCTTCCACGACAAAGGTTTGAATACTCATGCCGAAACTTCATCCTCCTTGGACATATTGTGGAGCTTGTCACCGGAACAGCCCTTGCAACGTTTTGCAAGAAGAACATATTCGGCCCACTGGGCATGAAGAGTACCCTCTTTGGTCCGGTTGCAAATAACTTGAAGCTGGTGGTGCCTACAGAGCAACCGGCGGGGATAATCAGCGATGGCCAAGCAAGAATAGCCGGAAGGCCCGTTGGCAATGCGGGTCTATTCTCAACGGCTGAAGACCTCGCCCGTTTCTGCCAAATGATGCTTTGCGGCAGCAAGAAAGAGCTTCTCCATGGCAAGTCACGCTTATGGCTCATGCATGCCTGCAGCTATCCAACTTTCCCGTTACACGCGTTCGGCTGGAGGATGCTTAAATGTTCAGAAGCGCTGGACCGTCCACAAATCATGTCGCATGCGGCTATAGGCCATAGCGGCTGGACAGGCCAATCAGTATGGATTGATCCGGAGCAGGATAGATATGTAATTGTTTTAACCAACCGGACACACCAGCTCGATCATTCAAGCAATTACGACCGCTCATGGAGCTTCCGGGGTGCGGTTGGAGATATATTACTGTCACACTTGAAGGCGTAGGAGCCGCTTTTTAGTCTGGGTATGGGCCCTGGATGGGTGACTATGAGAGAAATCAGCTCCGCCAATCTTGCTTAATAACTGTTAAGCAAGATTGGGCGCGGTTTTCTCAACAAGCGCCTGCAGCAGTTCCATTTCATATTGATCGAACCATAAGACATTGCATGTCTTGCAGATATCGACCAGTACAGGATAAGCTATACTGTAGCATCGCCTATTCATTGTTATGCCGCACTGAGGACAGCTTATAGAGCTTTTTATTTGTTTGGATGACATAGCCATTGCTCTGGCCTGCTCCGAATTACCGGCCATTATATCAGCCAGTTTCAGGATATTAGGAGAGAAGGCCGTGTCTCGGCGAATGATTATCTTCATAAGATCGCTCTTCTTAACAAATAAGCCGTGAGCATGGCTGCATCTGTAAACAGACGTGCCCTCATACTCTGATTTCATCAGGGCCAATTCGCAATGAGGGCATTTAAAAGGAACCAGATTGCCTTTATTAAACCATGCGGCAATTGACGGCTCCCGACCAGCCGGCTTTATCCTATCTTCGCCTTCGGCCTTGATCCAGGTATCCGGACCAAACCCTGGCAGAGCTGCCAGGTGATCCATATCAAACGGCCCGGTCCAGGTGTTCTCCTTACTAACAAACCATTTCGGAGCAGGCTCTGCCGGAAGTTGTTCAGCAGACGCAATGGTCGGGTCTGCCTGTTGAGGATTATCCAGAGTACGGATATCGGCGTGCGCCATATCCAGCAGTACCTTTATACGTTTGGACATAGGTGGATGAGTGGATATCAAATCGGGCACAAATCCTTCGCCTTCATCAGCCTCTTCATAGGCAGGATTGGCTATAAAGATTGAGCCCAGGTTCTCAATTCCGTGGCCTGCTCCACACCAGCTGCCCGATACGATATGCAGGGCTTCTGCCAGAGCCAGAGGGTTTCTGGTCAGCTTTACAGACAATGCGTCGGCTCTATATTCTTTCTGCCGAGATATCAATGTATTGATAATCATGCTGAAAAAGGCCGTGACGCCGACCACACATCCGATGAACAGAAGATAGAGAGCTATAAATGCATCGTTATTCCGATGGTCACGCTCCCTATCTTCATCAAAAACGGCTGTGTTTTCGATACTGTTTTCAATACTGACGGTAATATAGCGGAACGCTGCCGCATAGATACCGAAAAGTGAGCAGGAAACAGTAGTAATCAGACAGTCCCCACTGACAATATGGCCTGCCTCATGGGCGACAATCGCCTCTATCTGATGGCGTGACAATCTTGCAAGGAGCCCTTCCGTAACTCCTATCAATGAATTTCCATGAAAATCCGCCACAGAGAAAGAGTTCACGGCTGTAGTGGGAATTACCATACATTCGATTCTCCTCCCCCCTATTGCTATGGATACTTCCTCCACAATATTTTTAAAGCGCTGATGATATCTATCCTTATCGTCGAGCGGCATAGCTCCCAAAAGAGCAGATATCCGAGGTATGATGTTAGCAGTGGATATCAGCCAGTGTACCGCGCCGCTGATCAGGGCAATACCCAATATCCATAGGTTACCGCTTAAACTCGGCATAAAACCGTACCCGCTTATGTATTGGGGACATAGAAAAAGCAAGCCTATTCCGGCAACCGCCGCCGCAAACCAGGTCCCCATAAAATAGATAACGATCAATATTATGAAGAGTAAGATTATAATTATTGATTTTCTTTGCTCAATTTCCAGATGCGTAAAGGGCATATTTACCTCTTATCCCTAGATCAGAAGCCGGCTGTTATTGCTTGGCGGTCACCGGTCGCCTCAATTTTAAAAAATTCTTTCCGGGTAAAGCCAAAGAGCTTGGCAACAGCGCTGGATGGGAATGTCTCCACCCTGGTATTATATCGTAGTACCTCTTCATTATAGTACTGGCGGGCAAAGGCTATCCTGTTTTCAGTGGAAACAAGTTCCTCATGTAACGACAGCATAACCCTATCGGCCTTAAGCCGAGGATAATTTTCTGCAACGGCAAAAAAGGAGTGAAGCGCATTACTAAGCACATTCTCTGCAGCCTCTTTATCCTTTATACTCGATGCTTCGGCAGCAATTTGCCTGGCAGTTGCAACCTCTTCCATAATCTCATGCTCATGCTGCATATAGCCTTTGGCAACAGTTATCAGATTCGGTATCAGATCATGTCGGCGTTTCAGCTGCACATCTATCTGCGACCAGGCGCTTTTCACTCGCTGTCTGCCTATTACAAGCAGGTTATAGATAATGGTCAGCGCTGCAGGCAGGATAATAATATAGATAATCGGCCATAACATATTGATATTACTTCGCCGTTAGGCAATTCTTATCCTTTCTATTTATGACTGCGCCCGGCAGATTGCCTCTGCAAGGTTCTGAGAAATTGGTGCTTCTGCAGATCCATCAAGAATTTCGAGCAGCGCTTCTTTTCCTGTATAATATTCTTTCAGGCGATAAAGATACTACCAGGATGCCGGAAATTATATAAACAGCCAGAGCCGTTAAGAGAATAAGACGCACTCCCAGCGCATCGGCGACAACGCCTGTAAGCATCATGATTATACTGGCTGTGCCCCATGATCCCCCTACGATCAGAGCCATACGACGGCCAAGGTTATACCCACTTGCATATCTGGCTATGGAAACCAGCAAGGGGAAAACAGCCATCAGACAGAAGCCGGCCCCTGCAAGGAGTATGAGCGCTGATTGATACTGCATAGTAAAAAGATAGGCAATTAAAAATGGTATACCGGCCAGTAGGCAGACCTTAACGATCTTATATTCTCCTGCGCTACGAACAAAGATGCCCCAGATTATCGAACCGATTACTCCACTCGCACCAAATATCAGCGCCGACAAGCCGCCAAAGCTGATATGAAATCCTAACTCATGCAGGTAAGTAGGCAGATAGCCTGTCAGTAATACTGTTGCCGTCGTTACCGGAATGGACAGGAGCATCAAGTGACCAAAAGAAAAGCCGGATGCTTGAATTGCCGTATTTGTCAGATCATCGCTGATATTCTCAGTTTCCTCGCTATCCACTGAGAGATTGATACGCAGGAAACGCATGGCCGCCAAAGATAAAGGCGTGATGAAAAGCAGCGGCAACAATCCTGCCAGTCCCCACCGGCTGACCAGTAATGCCGATAGATATCCTCCGCCGGCAAAACCGAGATTGCCGCCGACCATGAAGAGAACAGTAGCAATGGATGAGGGAAGCCGATTCAGGGCATGGACCGCCCTTAGCCCTTCCGGATGGATCATGGCCACGCCACTTCCACCTATGACCATCAGCATAAGCAGCAAAGGAAAGGTATAGTCAGTACGCGGAAGCAATCCAAATACGCAGAGAGCGGCGGTAAGAGATATACCGAGGAACAGAAAGAGCGGCTGCCGGCTGGAGGCGCGTAGATGCCCTATTGCCAGCTGTATACCATTGCATGAAAGGTTCAGGACGGCCAGCATGGTAAATGTAGCCGACAAACTCAAATCATAGTTTTGGCGAATTATCGGCAATATGGCTGGAAGCATACCTCCAAGCATGTCGATATGAAGATGCATCAGCGTTAAACCGGCCAGCTGCAGCCATTGAAAATTCATAATACTACCATTCCTTGTCAGATACTGCCATAAAGAGGCTTTTCCTGCTATAATATTCAACAGGAGGCAGCCGCATGGCAGCAGATTTCTTTGATTACGTCGATGATTTTGCTATGTACCTGGCCAGTGAGGGCAAATCGCCCAACACTCGTCAGGGCTATGAGATAGACCTACGTACTTTCTATCTCTGGTATAGAGCCGCTCGCAAACGGATTCCCGCCGTAAATACGGTCTCATCTACGGAGATCAGAGCTTACAGTGTTTTTCTGCAGGAGAAGGGCTATGCCATGAGCTCCGTGGCCCGTAAGATAGCCTCTCTTAAAAGCTTCTTCAAATATCTCTTTCAGGAAGAGGTCGTTGAAAAAAATCCTGCTGCCAACGTCAGGCTACCCCGTTTGACCAAGAACAGGACGCCTGTCTATCTGGCGGAGAAAGAGAAAAACCAGCTGATCAGCCTTGAAGAGCTGACCGGCAACAAACGTGATACCGCTATAATACTTCTCTTTCTCAACACCGGTCTGCGGGTGCAGGAGCTTGTCAGTCTGAACATAAGCGACCTGCATGGAGATACTCTGAAAGTTACCGGTAAGGGCAATAAAGAGAGAGTTATACCTTTGAACCGTATCTCCGATTCAGCCTTAAAGGCTTATCTGGCGAAAAAAGAGGACAAAAGCCCCTCCTCTCCCCTCTTCATCAGCCGTAAGCGCTGCCGCTTCACCCCCCAGGGTATTAGGGATATGCTGCGCAAGTATATCAATCTGGCCCGTGAACGTGGCTATATCTCTCGTCATGAGAATATAACCCCCCATAAGTTACGCCATACCTTTGCCACCATCCTTTATCGTAGAAGCGGCAATGACCTGCGCTTAGTGCAAGATACTCTGGGACATGCCTCCATATCAACGACACAAATATATACTCACGTTTCACAGGAGAAACAACGCGCAGCGCTGGAAGATCTATGATTCGGTGGTTTTGATTGTCACCAGGTCTTTCTCTATCTCCTCTATCTTCTCCCGGCATTCCTTGACGATCTTCTCAGCCATCAGTAAAGGATCCTGACTACGCTGCCTTGAATAGAGATAGGAAGTTATCAGGATACCTGCCGCCACAGAAATCACTCCGGTTACGATATAAGCATCGATTCTCTCTCTTCTCATAGTCTCTCCTCTCAATATAAATAGAACCCTTCAGGCTCAACACCCTTATCTTTAAGCATATCTAAGCATATCTCTTTTTTCCATTACATGCAAACGCATAATTCTTCTCGGTGCATGTATTATTCTTTGAGCCCCTGACTTCTAAACTTGCAAATGCGCTCAAATCCCGAGCAACCGCCCCTCAATCTAATTCCTTACTTTTCACCTCTCAAATTCACTTTGCTTCTGACAAACTCCTTGATTCTTTCCGCTACCACTATATCCACTTCAGCGCGTACAAATATGCCGTCCGGATCATAGCGTCGTTCCAGCACCTGGCCGGTATCGTAAAGCAGCGAGAGTATGTCCAACCTGTTATAAGGCAAGCTTACTTCGATAACCGCCAAGCGTTCATTCATAATTTCTACGATCTCATCCAGTAGATCATCCAATCCTGCTCCATTAAGGGCGGAGAGAGCCACCGTTCGCTCTGCCGTATCCGCCAGGTGCTGAAGGCTCTGCGGATGCTCCACCAGGTCCATCTTATTGAGTACGGTTATAATAGGTTTATCAGCCACGCCCAGTTCTTCCAAAACCTCATATACGGCATCGCTTTGTTTATGTGATAGGGGATTGGATGCATCCACTATATGTATGATTATATCCGCCTCTACCACCTCCTCCAGAGTAGCCCGGAACGCCGCTACAACACTATGCGGCAGATTGCGTATGAACCCTACCGTATCACTCAGCACTATAGTCTGTCCGTTAGGTAATCTGATACGCCTGAGTGTAGGGTCCAAGGTAGCAAACAATCTGTTCTCCGTCAGGACATCAGCACCTGTGAGCGTATTGAAGAGAGTCGATTTGCCGGCATTGGTATATCCTACCAGCGCCGCCACCATCACCGGAACGTCATGGCGCGGTTGAGACTGCAGCAAACGCTGCTTTCGCACCTTATCAAGCTCTTCTTCCAATCTGGTGATTTGGCGTCTTATACGGCGCCTGTCTGCTTCCAGTTTAGTCTCTCCAGGCCCTCTGGTGCCGATACCTCCCCCTAACCGTGAGAGCTCTATACCCTTGCCGGTAAGACGGGGTAGAAGATAATTCAATTGCGCCAGTTCAACCTGTAGCTGACCTTCCTTGGTCCTGGCCCGTTGTGCAAAAATATCAAGGATCAGAGCTGTTCTATCTATCACCTTGACTTCCAGTGCGTTCTCCAAGTTGCGCTGCTGGAGCGGCGTCAGCTGATTGTTGATGATTACCAGATCGGCCCCTTCCGAAATAACGCTCTCTTTTAGCTCCTCCAGCTTGCCTGTGCCCAGGAAATAAGCTAAGTCCGGGCTCTGACGTCGTTGTGTCACTCTGGCGACAACCGATGCCCCGGCCGTATCGGCCAGTCGGTCCAGCTCAGCCATGTCCTCCTCAATCTCCTTTTCATCGACGGCAGAGAAATATATGGCGGCAATAACAGCGATTTCTGAATGGGATCCGGATGTCTCATGCATTGCCAAAGAGAATACTCACGCTCCTTAAAGATTCTTTCTAATCCTATCCATAGCTTCTTTAAGGCGTTGATCATTGATAGTAATGGATATTCTAAAATAACCGTTACCGCCCTCTCCATAGCCGATTCCCGGAGTTATCACCACACTGGCTTTCTCCAGCATAGCAGCGGCAAATTCAACTGATGAACCGTATGCTTCCGGCACCGGTGCCCAGATATAGAAGGTAGCTTTAGGCTTATCCAGCTTCCATCCCATCTCATTAAAAGTTTCCACTACCATATTGCGCCTACGAGTATACACAGTATTCAATTCATCCGTACCCTTGTTCTCCTGCAAGGCCTTGATGCCGGCATACTGTATGGCTTGAAAAACGCCTGAATCTACATTGGTCTTTATAATGGATAATCCGGCGATTATATCCTTATTACCATAGGCAAAACCGATACGCCAGCCGGTCATATTGAAAGGCTTGGAAAGAGAGTTGAACTCCACACCTACATCCATGGCACCCTCTGCCTGCAAGAAGCTTGCCGGACAATAGCCGTCATAAGCTACTTCCGAATAAGCGTTATCATGGGCTACAATGATATCATAGCTCTTAGCAAAATCCACAACCTCCTTAAAGAAGGAAAGATCGGCTACGGCCGCCGTAGGATTATTCGGATAGTTCAAAAAGAGCATCTTGGCACGCCTGGCTATATCCGAAGGGATAGTTGAGAAATCCGGTAAAAATCCCTTCTCCGGTAAAAGCTTGAAGGAATACGGCTTGCCGCCGGCAAAGAGAGTGGCAACCTTATAGACGGGATAGCCTGGATCGGGAATCAGGACGATATCCCCTGGATCGACAAAGGCCAACGGCAGATGAGCAATGCCTTCCTTGGAGCCTATAAGGGTTAAAACTTCAGAGGCAGGATCCAATGTTATACCGAAACGCTTATGACACCATTCAGCCACAGCACTTCTAAAAGCAGGCATACCTTCATACGATGGATATTGATGATTGGCTGGATTATAAGCCTCTTTTACAAGTTCATCAATTATATATCCCGGCGTCGGCAGATCAGGATCGCCTATTCCCAAGCTGATAACATCCTTGCCTGCCGCTTTGGCCTGAGCCACCTTCTTATCGATCTCAGCAAAGAGATACGGCGGCACTTTCTTTATACGTTCTGCTTTTTTCATGACAACTGCAACCTCCACTAGTTTTTTCATATGTTATTGCTACCGCTGATACTACACTCGACAGCAGATATATCCAAATTACCGCTGAATACCTCTTCAGCCGGACCGGTCATAATAATATGCTGATCATCCCGCCAGCAGATTTTTAATTCGCCTCCCGGAAGAAGAATATCAGCTGTACGTTCCGCCTTATTATTTAAAACGGCAGCCACCAGGGTAGCACAGGCACCGGTTCCACAGGCCAAGGTTATACCTACACCTCTTTCCCACACCATCATCTTCAATCTGTCAGGAGCAAGGACCTGGACAAATTCGACATTGGTCTTTCTGGGAAAGAGAGAATGCATTTCAATAGCAGGACCGATATTTTCCAGTTGAATATCATCCAGATTATCTGTAAAGATCACACAATGCGGATTGCCCATAGAAACCGCTGTTCCCTGAAAGATATTCTCCTGCACACGAAGTTCAAAGGCAATCGCCCTTTCTTCAGCTGGCCCTGTCATGGGAATTTCAGCCCGAGCCAGCTTAGGCTTACCCATATCAACAGATACGGATATGACCTTGCCGTTCTGCAAATGCAATTCGGGAGAGATAACGCCTGCCAGAGTCTCTACGCGCAGAGCCGATTCTCTGATCAGACCATGTTCATAGGCATACTTGGCAAAACACCTTATGCCGTTACCGCACATCTCGGCTTCACTGCCGTCGGAGTTCAGTATCTGCATGCGAAGATCACAGCTTGCAGACGGCAATATCAATATCAGGCCGTCTGCACCTATGCCGAAATACCTATCACAAAGCCTCTTGATGATATCCGGTGATGTGAGAGAATCCTTCAGATAATGCTCTTTCAAGGCATCGACAACTATAAAGTCATTGCCGGCGCCGTGCATCTTAGTAAACTTCATTATCCTACCAGCCTATCCGAAGCTAGTTATTCGTCGCTGATCGCTTGATCCGGGATCGAAAGACGTGCTTCATTTAATTTATCTATCCAACAGCCTATTTTAACGTAGAAAGGGCTATAAGTTCAAGGGCTCAAAGCTGGTCCCAGCTGGTGATACTGTTTAAAACAACGCCGCAGGGGTATTAATAATTCGAAGGGAGGGGATGATATGCGAATAATATGGACATTGGTTGTCCTGCTGCTGCTCTTCTGGATTTTAGGACTCCTCTTCAGAGTCGGAGGCTCTCTGATCTATCTTCTGCTGCTGGCTGCGGCTGTACTCTTTCTCATCGGCCTGTTCAGCGGACCCAGACCGGCCTCCGAATAAAAGGAGCCGGCGCGCGCCGGCTCCTTTTCCCTTCTATCCTCTTCGCTTATGGCAGGTTTTTGATAACCAAATCCCCTACTTCACTAGTGCTGTAGCCCATCTTGCCTGCGGCCATGCTCTTCAAATAATCACGACAGACTATAGTTACCGACTGTTCAATATTGGCTGCCGCCGTTCTTTCGCCCAGAACATCGAGCATCATACCCGCTGCGGATATGGCAGCCATGGGGTTGATAATGTTCATGCCGGTATACTTGGGAGCAGACCCCCCTATCGGCTCAAACATAGAAACACCTTCGGGGTTAATATTGCCGCCGGCGGCTATACCCATACCTCCCTGTATCATGGCGCCCAGGTCTGTAATGATATCGCCGAACATATTCTCTGTCACGATAACATCAAACCACTCGGGGTTCTTGACCATCCACATGCAGATGGCATCTATATGAGCGTAGTCACGCTTGATATCAGGATAATCGGCATCGCCTACCTCATTGAAGGCTCTCTCCCAGAGATCGAAGGTGTATGTTAATACGTTAGTCTTACCGCAAAGGGTCAGCTTGTGCATCTTTTTACGCCTGCGACTGTATTCAAAGGCATAGCGCAGACAGCGTTCGACACCCTTACGGGTGTTGATGGCCTCCTGTATAGAGACCTCATCCGGCGTTCCCTTCTTTAAAACACCACCGGCGCCGGCATACTGACCTTCGGTATTCTCCCGCACAACCACAAAATCAATATCGTCCGGCCCTTTATCCTTAAGCGGAGTCTCCACTCCCGGATAAAGCTTTACCGGACGCAGATTAATATACTGATCAAGAGCAAAGCGCAGCTTAAGCAGAATGCCCTTCTCCAATATGCCGGGCTTTACTGCCGGGTGCCCGATAGCTCCAAGATATATGGCATTGAAAGCCTTAAGATCCTCTACACCGGAATCCGGCAGAGTCTCTCCCGTAGCCAGATAGCGCTCACCACCGAAATCAAAGCTCTCCGTCTCATATTTGAAACCGTACTTAGATGCAGCCGCATTTAGTACTCTGAGCCCTTGGGCTACTACCTCAGGACCGGTTCCATCACCAGGTATGACGGCAATTTTATACATAATATCTCCTCCTTGCTCTTGCTGCTTAAAGCTGGTTGTTCATCCTTCCGTTCAAGCCGAGATTAAGGCCTTAGCCGAACGAATAGTAAGAGGCCATGAATTATAAGAATATGACCGCTTTGTATTTTATACCATAAGGCCGTCTATCGCAAGCGCATCAGCTCTTTGCCTCTTCATTACAGAGTTTACAGGCAATTATTTCTGGGGAGTTTACATTAGGAACAATCATACTTTCCGGCGGCACCGTTAAGAAATCATCGTTATTCCAATCACCATTGAGAAGGCGTTGCAGCAAGCCTTCATCGCCGGTAAACTCATCATAGCCCCAACCTAAATAGGCGGCACATTCTCTGGTATAGCCTTTATACTCCTCGCTATCAGGCATCTCCCAATCGATATAGGTTGCCAGCGAGTATTCCTTATGCCAGTTGTTCTCCGTCTCCATAAGATATAAAGCGTTATCCTCACCATAGCTCTCTATATATTGCTGCAAAGTTCTTTCATACCGCTCTTTACCAGGCGGAAGAGAACGCTCAATCCATCCTGGGGAATACCAATAGACGCCGCCATGAGCATCGAAATAATCCTTATAAGCCTCCTTTGAACCCAGCAGAATAGTAATGCAATCATGACCACGGGGAACGATAAGAGGAATATTTCGCGCTGTAATACCTGCCAGACCGTTGGAACAGAGGCCATACCCCAGAAGAATTGCGTCATAGTCCATACCCTCTTCCAGTACGGCATCTATCCTCTGCTGCAACCTCTGTCTCAGCTTATCCGGCTCATTATGCAACCCCTGCGGCAAAAGCTGTATATCTATTATATTCCTTGCCACAGCAGCCAGATGATAAAGCTCTCGTGCCAGCACCCCGCAGGCGATAACTTTAAGCTTTAAACGCCTATCTCTTATTTTTGTTTCTTTCAAGTTGTTCATTGAGCTTGATAACATGGGCCTGCTCTTCAGTAATTATCTCCTCCAGCAATCTCTGATTCTTCTCTTGCGCCGTGCCGGCTTTTAAGTGCTGATAGTAAAGCAAGCTCTCCTTTTCCAGAGTGATAGCGGTTTCCAACAATTTATCGGGTGAAGAGAGGTCCAGGCGAGCATCATCATAGATTTGTAATGATGCCAGGGTACGCATATAGGCGTGCGCCTCCCTATTTCCATCATAAAGATCCAGAGGAATGCCTTCATGGCTGTAAATACGTTTGAATCTGGCTCTATGATCGTCCTCTTCCGCTGCCAGGCGCAGGCAAAGCGTTCGTATCTCAGGATCGTCGGTGCTCTCTGCCGCACGGCGATAAAATATAGCGCCGTTTGTTTCAATTGCTACGGCAATCTCTAGAATCTCAGTAGGAGCTATATGCATTACCACGCACCACCTTCCGGAATCTTATCAGCTTACCCAGCTATTATAGCATGATTATTTACATAAAATTGCTTCAACGCACAAAAATACTCAGCAAAGTAGGTACGGTAATAGCGCTGGCTATGGTAGTAAAGAAGACCCCGGTGGCGGCCAGGTCAGGCTTGCCGCCGAAGCGCTGAATGATGATGGGTGAGCTGGAGGCCGAGGGCATGACGGATATCAGAATGACTGTATTGGCCAGTTGCGGCGGCAGCTTCAGGGTATAGACCAGGGCTATCATGATGGCCGGGATCAGGATCAGGCGAGCGGCCACCAGCACAGGCATCGAGGCCTGAGTAAAGGCCTTTTTGAAATCTACAGTCGCTATAAGTCCGCCAACAGAGAGCATTATCAATGGAACCGTGGCTTTACCCAGCATATCCAAAGCATCGATGATAAAGAGGGGTATATGCCCCTTTAAGGGGCTGAGCGGTATCAAAAAACCGATCACTAGTCCTATCAGCGGTGGCGTAAAAAGGTTCTTCAGGCTGGACAGATTCAGCTTGTTTCTGGTAAGTATCCAGACACCAAATGTCCAGAGCATAAAATAACTGCCAACATTAGCCAGAAAGAGCAGAATGATACCCTTATCGCCAAAGAGCATATACGCCAGCGGCAGCGGCATATAGCTGAAGTTGCTGATGGCAGAGAGATAAAGGAATGTGTTATGTTCATTCTCCTCCAGGCGAGCTGCGCGCAACAGAACCAGGCCGACCATGAACCCGATCAGAATAGCCAGAGCTCCAAATAAGGGCAGAATATATGATTGCCTTAGAAGATCAGGGGTGAACTGCCTGTACATAGCTGTGAATATGAGGGCCGGAGTGGTTATGTCGACTACTATCCGGCTTATATTTTCCGAAGCCGCATGGGTCATCAGTCCCTTTAAACGCGCCCAAACTCCTACCAGAAGCAGAATAAGTATTACCAATATACTTCCCATAACCTGTTGAAACATTACTTTCTCCCATACTAAATAATATAGTTACCTTTTTTTAGTTACCTTTTTTTATTTCTGCATGCCACAAATCAATTATGTGCCGCACCAGAGCTTCTTTATCACAGAACTCACAGATATCAAGCCAATGAACACGGGAATCCCGTCGCCACCAGGATAATTGACGCTTGGCATAGCGCCTGGTATCGCGCTTAAGTGTCGCAATAGCCTCTTCCAGACTGCATCGGCCATCAATATATGCGGCTATCTCTTTATAGCCAAGGCCCTGCATAGCCAGGCTATCTCTTACGCAGGCTCTGGACATAAGCTGCTGGACCTCATCGATCAGTCCCGCCTCTATCTGCGCTTCTACCCTGGCCTCTATCTTTCTGTAAAGCAGCTCGCGCGGCATGGTCAGAGCTATAATAACGGCATCGAAGCGAGGCGGTTCATTTCCACGGCGTTTAAAATGGCTTAATGGCCTGCCGGTTGTTTTATAGACTTCCAAGGCCCTGATTATTCGCCTACGGTCATTGTGGTGAATCCTGGAAGCACTAGCAGAGTCTACTCTTTCAAGCTGCTTGTATAGCACAGCCAATCCCTCTTGATCAGCCGTCTTTTCAAGTGCAATTTTTACAGCCGGATTGTCAGTGCCTTCAGGGAAGCTAAAACCATCGATGACGGCGGATATATAGAGACCCGTTCCTCCCGTCAATACAGCCTGTTTGCTACGGCTCCAGATATCCCGAATAGCTGCTTCAGCCATATCCTTGTAACGAGCAACGCTGAAGCCTTCACATGGATCAGCCACATCCAACAGATGATGAGGAATACCCTCCCTCTCTTCTTCACTGGGTTTGGCGCTCCCGATATCAAAGCCTTTATAAATTTGTATTGAATCCGCCGAAATTATCTCGGCATTAGTCACGGTCGCAACTTTAACAGCAATATCCGTCTTGCCTACTGCGGTAGGCCCGGTCAATACCAATAAGCGATTTTTTTCAAACATGTCAACTCCGATAAAAGGCTTTCAGCAACTCTGCCTGTCCCATTTTTATCATCACCGGGCGCCCATGTGGACAGGTCATGGCTCTGCCGGGAACCGTCAGAAGATCTACTGTCAGCTGTTTCATCTCACTCTCACTCAATACATCGCCGGCCTTCACGGCAGCATGGCAGGCTATCCTGCGACAGAGAGAAGCCCTTATTTGTTCCTCCCGTGCACTACCGCCTATCTCCATAAGATCGGAAACGATATCTCTGAAAACCGCAGCGGGAGACGCTTCGGCCAGTTCCATCGGCACCCCGGTCAAACGATATGTATTCTTCCCAAAGGGCTCTACTGTAAAGCCCAAGCGCTTAAGTATATCGCTTCTTTCTCCAACAATGGATACCTCTGCCGGGCGTAATTCTATGGTTTCCGGCAGAAGCAGCACCTGCACCTCTGATCCGCCCCCATCAGCCTGCATCAGGCGGTCGTAAAGGATTCTCTCATGAGCGGCATGCTGGTCTATCAGAATGATAGAGAGATCGTCATAAGCCACCACATACATTTGTAAAGCCTGCCCGATTATATTTACGCCTGTATTTGCCGCAACTTGCAATCCGGAGAAGCCGTCGCCTTTCATGGGCATATCAGCTTCAGCTTCTGTTCTATCCTGCTTTATGGCCGGCATCTCTTTACCGGAAAAGAAATCGGTAAAGGCTTCCTCCATCAAGGGCATATTAACCGGCGCCTGTACAGCATAAGGCTTGCGACCGGTTGTTATAGTTCCAGGCCTGGATATTTCCGACCTGGCTTCAGTAAAAGGATTTAAGGTCCTGAGCCGACGTTCGAGCAGGGTACGGCGCACGGCACGCTCCAATAGGATTCCGACATCACGTTCATCGACAAAACGTACTTCTGCTTTCTGCGGATGAACGTTAACATCCAGTTTGGAGGGATCAACCTGCAACCTGATCAGGGCCAAAGGATATCTTCCCGTAGGCAAAAGCTCACGATAAGCTCTATCCAGTGCAAATCGGAATACGGCTGATTGCACCAGTCGGCCGTTGATTATCAGGGTCTGATCGGATCTATTGCTGCGACTGAATCCCGGTCTGGAAACAAGCCCGCTGATGGAGACGTAATCATTCTCAGCCGTTACCTCCACAAAGCCGTCTACGGCCTGCCGGCCGTAAATATCTATCAAGCGGTCTTCAGCAGATGCAGCCGGCACGGCATTGAGCAGTTCCCGACCATCAGTTGTAAGCACAAAGGCCTTCTCCGGATAGGCCATAGCATATCTCTCCATAATCTCCTGTATCTTACGCTGCTCTGTGATATTGGTCTTGAGGAATTTCAATCTGGCCGGCAGGTTATAAAAGATATCCGTAACTGTGATAGATGTTCCCGGCGCACATCCAATGGGCCTTATCTCCATCGGTTCATCGCCCTGTGCCAACAATTCAGTTCCTTCATCACAATCAGCCCGGCGGCTGATGATGCGCAAACGAGACACCGCCCTGATGCTGGCTAATGCCTCGCCCCTGAAACCCAGGCTGCTGACCGCATATAAATCCGCCTCTTCAGATATCTTGCTGGTGGCATGCCTTTCGGCTGCCAGCGGCATATCAACGGCATAAATACCGCTGCCATCGTCAGTTACGCGGATAAGCCTCTTGCCGCCCTCCTGTATATCCACCGTTATGCGGCCTGCCCCTGCATCAATAGAGTTCTCAACAAGCTCCTTGACCACGGAAACCGGACGTTCTATCACCTCTCCAGCAGCGATCTTCTCTCGTAAGCTATGCGGCAACACTTTAATAACGGCCATTTCATTACTCCCCTGCCAACCATTTAGCATTTCAGCTTATTCAGTCAAGCGGTCTTTTATCTTTTGCAATCTATTCATAGCCTCCAGCGGCGTCATGTTAAGGATATCCAGATCTCTTATCTCACCAAGCAACGGGTCCTCCGGTGCCGTGAAGAGGTTTAACTGATCAGCCGGGGTTGCCTGCGGCATCTCCAAACGTCTACCCTCGAGCTCATGCAGAACATTTTTGGCTCTCTCCACTACCTGACGCGGGATACCGGCCAGCCGAGCAACCTCTATGCCATAACTGCGATCAGTGCCGCCTACGGCTATACGATGCAGAAAGATGATATCGTCGCCCTCTTCCCGCACCAGAACGCGATAGTTACGTACCCCTCGCAAACGCTCCTCCAACTCATTGAGTTGGTGATAATGGGTAGCAAAAAGAACCTTTGCTCCCAGATCATGCAACGCTTCGACAATAGACCAGGCAATGCTCATGCCGTCGAAAGTGCTGGTGCCCCGCCCCAACTCATCGATAAGTATCAGACTACGAGCGGTAGCATAATTAAGGATATTGGCCATTTCCGTCATCTCTACCATAAAAGTGCTCTGTCCCGCCGCCAAGTCATCGTGCGCACCTACCCGACAGAATACTCTATCTACCAGACCTATCCGAGCCTCAGATGCCGGAACAAAAGAGCCTATCTGCGCCATCAGAGTTATCAGGGCTACCTGTCGCAGATAAGTGGATTTACCGGCCATATTAGGCCCGGTGATAATCATGATATGCGAATCAGCGCCGGCAATATCCGTATCGTTGGGGACATAAGCATTGCTGCCTCGCTCCACCACCGGATGACGACCATCCTTTATTAGGATAGCATCATCCTCACTGATAACAGGCCGGCAATAAGCGTTTCTTCCGGCTGTTACAGCAAGAGAAAGTATGACATCAGCTTGCGCCACTGCAACCGCTGTCCGCTGAATCTCCTCAGCATAAGGGATTATCGCATCTCGTACCCGATTAAAAAGTTCATACTCCAGAGCCCCTATTCTCTCTTCTGCGTTAAGGATCATGCTCTCATAATCTTTAAGCTCCGGCGTTATGTAGCGTTCTGCATTAGCCATGGTCTGCTTACGTATATACTCATCCGGCACCTGTGCCAGATTAGCTCTGGTGACTTCGATATAGTAACCGAAAACCTGATTGAAGCCTATCTTCAGGTTTTTAATTCCCGTCCGCTCTCGCTCTTGCATCTCTATCCGACTCAGCCAGCCTTTGCCCTCTTTGGAGATGGAACGAAGACGATCTAACTCCTCATTAAAGCCGTCACGAATGATCCCGCCGTCTCGTAATGTCAGAGGCGGTTCATCCACTATAGCTGCAGCGATCATCTGCCGTATATCCTCCAGCAAAGTGATATCCTTGCCAAGGCATTTGAGCAAAGGCGCCTTTGCAGCCGACAGCACGATCTTTATATCAGGTAAAGCAGCCAACGATGACCTGAAAGCCACCAGATCACGACCATTGGCCTGTCCCAAAGTGATACGGCTAAGAAGCCGTTCCAGATCGTATACCGCTTCCAAGTGTTGGTGCAGAAGTTCTGAAGTCTTGCGGGAGGAGAGCATCTCCTGAACAGCTTCCAGACGACATTCTATATCAGGGACCTTTACCAGCGGCTCCATTATCCAACGGCGCAGCAGGCGTCCTCCCATAGTCGTTACCGTCTGGTCCAATACACCCAAAAGCGTACCCTGACGGCTGCCGTCGCGCATATTGAAAGTTAACTCCAGGCTACGCACGGTTGCCCTGTCCAGGATCATACGCCCGCTGCACCCATAAGCGCTCAAAGAGGTAATATGTGGTAATTCCTGCCTCTGCGTCTGGCGCAAATAACTCAGAACTGAGGCGGCAGCCTTAAGCGCTGCCCCCATCTTCTCGCATCCGAATCCAGCCAGCGACATTACTCCGAAGTGACGACAGAGGGTATCTTTAGCTCTCTCAACCGTCATATCATCGCTATCGTGCAGGGGAACTGTCGTTATTGGCAGCAGGCCCTCCCTCTCTTCCACCAGTGCCGGCGACAGAAGTATTTCAGCCGGTTGCAGGCGATCTATCTCATTGAGCAAGTCCTCCTTAGTTTGCAGATTGGTCAACTTGAATTCGGCTGTGGAAATATCAGCATAGGCCAGCCCGTAATCAGTACCTTCCCAAGCTACCGCCAGCAGATAGTTATTGCCCCTGGCCTCCAGGAAATTATCGTCCACCAACGTACCGGGCGTGACTATTCTGACAATTTCACGACGCACCAGGCCCTTAGCCACATCGGAATCCTCCACCTGCTCACAGATGGCCACGCTGTAGCCCTTCTTTACCAGACGGACAATATACTTATCGGCTGAATGATAAGGGACCCCGCACATGGGAATACGCCTGTTCCTACCGGCCTCTCTGGAGGTGAGCGTTATCTCTAGAAGACGCGAAGCCAACTCAGCGTCCTCACCGAACATCTCATAAAAATCGCCCAATCGGAAGAAGAGGAAGGCATCCCCCACCTCCTCCTTGACTGTATAATACTGCTTTAGCATAGGTGTCAGCGATTGTTGCATAATACCTCCACCGGCTCTCCTATGAAGCCCCAGAGATACGCTTGATTAAGACGCACCTTCACCAAGGAGCCTCGGCTGCCGGGTGCTGCTCCCTTGACAACCACCTTCTTGCCGCCTCGGGTAAGCCCCATCATGCTGTCTGCATCAGAGGGATTATCCCTATCTATCATAACCTCTTCCACCTTGCCGGCCGCTGCTTCATTGATCTCACAGGTAATGCTCTTCTGAAGCTCAATGAGTTCTGCCAGCCGCCTCTTTCTAACTGCCAGAGGGAGCTGTTCTTCCAAGGAAGCTGCGCGGGTACCAGTCCGCGGCGAATAATAAAACATGAAGGCCTGATCATATCGTATATCCTTAAAGAGCTTCACAGTGCTCTGAAAAGCGCTCTCACTCTCTCCCGGGAACCCTGCGATTACATCGGTAGATAAAGTTATCTTTGGAATTGCTGCACGGATTCTATCCACCAGCCGTTTGTAATCCGCCACGGTATAACCCCGCCCCATGCGCCGCAGCGTATCGTCGTCGCCTGCCTGAACAGGCAGGTGCATATGCTCACAGACCTTGGGAAGGTCCGCAATGGCTCGGATCAGGCGATCAGATACGTCCTTGGGATGCGATGTGGCAAATCGTATCCTTTTTATGCCATCGATAGTATTAATTTTTGCCAATAAATCGGCAAAATCACAACCATTGGTTATGTCCTTGCCATAACTGTTGACGTTCTGGCCCAGAAGAGTCACTTCCCGGCAGCCGTCATCAGCCAGCTCCTTGATCTCATCAAGGAGCACGCCGGCCGGCCGGCTGCGTTCTCTTCCCCTGACATAGGGCACAATGCAGTATGAGCAAAAGTTATTACAACCCCGAATAACCGTTACCCAGGCATGAAGATCGTTCTCTCTCTGTACGGGCAATACATTAGGAAGGTTACCCTCTTCAACTGCTATCCCGCCATCAGGTAATAATTCAGGGATACGATGCAGGTTATCAGGCCCCACCACCATATCTACATAGGGCACTCTGGCCAGCAGCGCTTCCCCCTCTTTTTGCGCCATACAACCACAGACGCCTATCTTTATGCCAGGCCGACTATTCTTATACCTTTTCAGCTCGCCCAGCTTGCCGTAAACTCTCTGTTCAGCATGATCTCTGACACTACAGGTGTTAAGTAGTATAATATCCGCCTTTGCAGGATCATCGACGGAATTGCCGCCCGCATTGGAGAGTAATCCGGCTATACGCTCGGAATCGGCCTTATTCATCTGACAGCCGTACGTGATTATATGATAATTGAAATTACTAAACAACAAACATCACCGGTGATATTATAGCATGCCATAGATGAGGCGTGTAGGTTCAGCAAACGAAATCACCTTTGCTATAACTCGCGTTCCTCCTGCTCTATCGCCAGCATGGCACATAACGGTAATAATTCGGTTTGAGGCTTTTTTGGCGGTTGAAACTGCAGCAATAGTCCAACTGTGGTGCCTCCGGGACCTGTTGCCAGATAAACTCTGTCTGCAAATGTAATCATAAATTTGTATCCCATACCCAGGGTACCTGCAGTAGAATATCCTCTTTTTAATGCCACTTCCGGTAATGTCAGCGCTGGGATGCCCGGCCCCTGATCGGTAACCACCAGCATCAGAGCGTCTGCCAGTTTATGCATTGTTGCCGTGCCTACATGCGCATGCTTGATCGCATTGGTCAAAGCCTCCCCCACAGCTATTGCAAAGACATCTACTCTGGCCTCCGCAATACCGGCCCTCTTGACAATCTCTATCACCTCATGACGCACATTACTGAGCTTTTCCGCCTCTTCAAGCGGCCAAGTCGCAATAGTCTCTCCTGAGATACTGAATATTTCGTCTTTCTCGGTTATTACCAATTTACCTTCAGTGGCAGCTAAAATGGTTCGCCGATAGAACTCAAGCTGCTCCTCCTTCCGCTTGGCCTCACGCTCATCCGACAGCTTGCGCTCTGTAATATCCTCTACCATTCTAATAATGAATGGCGGCTCCGGTGCTGGGTTTCGCGCTATGGATGCAGCCAGTTTGCCCCATATTATTCTGCCGTCCTTAGCTACATAGCGTTTTTCCGTCTGATAACTATCACGCTTCCCATCGATCATCTCCTGCAATAATTCATTATCGTAAAGCTGATCCGGTGGATATATATAATCATTGACATGCATATTGGTCAGCTCTTGCAGGGTATAGCCGATAACCTGCACAAAGACCGGATTTGCCTTTATAATCCTTCCGTTTACATCAACAATAGTCATACCTATGCCCGCATGATCAAAGGTAGCCCGAAACCGGGCTTCACTCCTTTTAAGGTCTTTTTCAGTTTTATTACGTTTAAGTGCCAAAGTGGCTTGATTAACGATTGCTTCAACCAGCCAGCTATTTTTCAAGCCCTCATCACGGTCGATTATTACCGCCGCTATACCCATGAAGTCCTTGTCAAGAGAGAACGGCATCGCATAGATACAACCCAGATGGAGTTCCTCCTCAATTTGCTTGCAAAGAAGCAAAGGCATCTGATTGAATATCAGATCGCAGACGCCCCCCTCAAGAGAATCAAGCCGTCCTCTAGCCATTCGCTCGCGTATATCCTTACTTACTCTGTATCTAAGGCCAACAGGGTCTCGTCCGAGTATGGCAACAACTCTCTGTAATTTGTCTGCCGGACCTGAGAGCGCCCGTACTATAAGCTCATCTTTACGCGGATCATATTCGCTTAGTGCAACCATTGCATTGCCTGAAACCGCCTGCAATTGCTCTGCTGTATATCGGAAGAACTCCCTGTGCGACATCGGTTCAAGAAGATGCATGGCGGTAGCAGATAAATATTCCATATCTCTCAGGTTTTTTTCCAGACGCTCTTCCGCCAGTTTTCTTTCAGTGATATCGCTGTTGACCTCCACAATAGCTGTAGGAGAACCGTTGTTGTCAGTATAGAGCACCCAACAGCTATTGACCGTGATTCGTTCTCCATTTTTGAGAGTATGTACTAAATCACCGTGCCATTTACCCTCCGATATCAGATCAGCCTTAATTTTCTCCAGAAGATAAGGAAATTCCGTTTTCAAAAGATCGTATGCGGTGTGCCCGATGGCCTCTTCACGGCTAAACCCATATAATTCTATATCTGCCATGCCCCAGAAAACAATGCGAAACTCCATATCCATAATAAGAATATGTACGCATTCCAGCAGCTTCTCCAATTCCGGGAATATCTCTCTCATTTAAACCGTGCAGAAAGCACGAGTCCCTTTCCGTATCAGCTCTCTTTATAATGCCGATACATCTATTGAGTTGATAATTTGATATACCCGTTAACGAAGAGCATTAATCAGAGAAACATCTATTTAGCCGCACAGCCGCAATCTTCTTCCGTAGAACAGCATTCACCGTTACAATCACAAGATGCATCACATTGCTCGCTTTGCAGGTAATTCTTGATCTCTTCCTTACCCGGTACCTTGCCGGAAAATTTTACCTTGCCATCCACCACCAGAGCAGGCATGGCCATGATTCCATAAGACATCATCTCTTGAATAGCGGATACTTTTTGTACGGGATCCGCAATACCCAATTCACCCGCCACTTCTTTAACTATCTTCTCCAGCTTGACGCAGTTGGCGCACCCCGAACCCAGAACTTTGATTTCCATGTTGCTTTCTCCTTGTTTTTCTTTTTATATAAGCCGATATCCAAACGCATTAAAAAGATAGCCGATTACAATAATACCTAACGTTACAATGCCCACAAAGATGACCAACAATTTGGTTTTGACAACCTTTTTAAGTAAGATCATCGATGGTAACGACAGAGCCGTTACAGCCATCATAAAAGAGAGTGCTGTGCCAATTCCCACACCCTTTGCCACAAGAGCCTCCGCTACAGGCAAGGTTCCGAAGATATCTGCATACATCGGAATACCGATCAGTGTGACAATCAATACCGAGAAAGTATTCTTTATACCCAGAACGGCTGTGATAATATTTTCCGGTATCCAGTTATGAATAAGCGCACCGATGGCGACACCGATAAGAATATAGGGCCAGACCTTATGAATGATCTCCGATGCTTGCTCCCTGGCGAAAGCCAGGCGAGCGCTCCGGTTTATTTGAGGCGCACCGGCTGCTGCCATCCGATTGCTGAAAACAAATGGTTCCACATATTTTTCCAGTCTCAGCTTGCTGATAACGGTCCCTCCGGTTACAGCCAAAACAAGCCCCACTACCACATAAGCAAGAGCTATTTTCCAGTTAAAAATACCGGCTAATAAGAGGATTGACGCCAAGTCGACCAAAGGAGAGGAGATCAAAAAAGAGAAGGTAACGCCGATAGGCAACCCTGCGCTGGTGAAGCCGATGAAAAGCGGAATTGATGAGCAGGAACAAAACGGAGTAACCGTTCCCAATAATGCGGCTAGGACATTAGCGATAATTCCATTAACTCGTCCAAGAATCGCACGGGTCCGCTCAGGCGGAAAATAGCTTTGAATAAAGGAGATAACAAAAATGAGCACTGAAAGAAGGATAAATATTTTTGCAGTATCGTAAATGAAGAAGTGAATGCTGCCGCCAAGCCTATTACTCATATCCAGGCCAAAAACTCTCTCAACGAGTACTTGTATCAGTTGGTCCAGCCATTCCATTTTAAGAAGCTGGTTATTTAGAATACTCAAAAACGATATAAGCAAATTCATCTAACATCCTTCTCCTATTCGTCTCATCGCTCGTTGTTAAAGACCGACGACTACTGCTTCTTTTTCATGCATAATACCGGATGATTCATTTGCTGCCCGGCATTGCCTGCACCTCTTCCGTCAGCGTTATCACGAACTGCTGTACGGTATGCAGCAAGGCTTCACGGCAAAGAGAATAATGCATCCAGCGTCCGCATCTTCTAGATTCAACCAATCCGACATGCTTCAAGATTAAAAGATGATGGGATACGGCTGGCTGGGTCATTTCCAACTCCTCTGTTATCTTACAAACGCATATCTCCTCGCTATGTGACAATATCTCGATAATCTTCAATCTGGTAGGGTCTCCAAGAGCCTTAAATATATCTGCCATGGATATCAAGGTCACATTCCTCCATAAACATATAAACATACGTTTATATTAACGTCGTAACTTATGAATGTCAATAGCCTCTAAACAATGTTGAGGAAGCTTGTTACGCCAGCAAAGCGTCTTGAATCGCTTCGGCTTTTCGCATAATAGTCTCCTGACAGCCGGAAACGCTGAGGATATCACATTCACTCCCCAGAATAAATGGATGGCCGATCTGCCGCATCTTCTCAAGGAGTTCCTTCCCATACTTGATAACCTCTTCCACTGTTATCAGACTATCTGAATAGAACTGCTTGGATGGAAGATTCCCGAAGAGTACCGTGCTCTTCGGCACCAACGCCGCATCTTCCCACAGCTTACGTGAACTGCCCAGGCTCAATATAGCCGGATCCAGCTTTACAAACTCTTCCACCATATAATCGATCAACTCACCACAACAGTGAAAGATAAGGTCTACGCCGTAAAAATCAAGCAAGGCCTTGATCTGATAATTATACGCCATCACGTAACGCTCAAAGATATCCGAGCCGCATTTAAGCTGATTCGGCGAAAAATATACTTTATTTGCTGCCGGTTCAGCTATAAAGAGAGCCTTAGCCCCTGCCTCGATTTGCATCCGTATGTTGTGCAATATGATAAGCAAACCCAGATCAAGAGCTTTCTCTACAAGCCTGATCTCAGCATCCTCATCAGACGTAACGCCTCTTCCTGCCATACATACCGGTATAATAGGGTCGGCAACCAGCTTGGTCATCAATGAGAAAGGCCCTATAGACATTCCCACAGGCAAGAGTTCTCTTCTGGCGGCAACATACCTGAGCGCCTCAATTTGAGCTTGCATTGCTGGCAAAAATAGCTCTCCTAGCTTTTCCTTCACTAAAGCGAACATATTAGAGTCAGGTGCCGTTGCAAAACGAAATCCCGTCATCTCTTCTGAAGCAACGCCGATCATCTTCAGCAAGATTTCCTTCTCCAGTTCCAGATTCATATGAGGAAATGCTAATGGGGTGGAAAAATGATATGCCGTCTCCTTCAGTATTTCACCCAAGCGCTCGCCATCCAACAGAATTGCCTCTGCATCCTCATGCTCATGCAGTATCAGATCTGCTCCTATAGGCATGCATAACCCCTTTGCAGCTAAATCAAGATAATATTGTCTATCCATGCTTACCTCCCACCGCCTGATATTATCTATTGACGATAGTTACAGCGGCTTACCACCGATTTCATATTAAATAATAGCAGGCGGCAAAATGGCTTTCAGGTATAAATCTGTCATATAAGGAAAATTATTGCTTAATCGTCTCTGACAAAGGCCGGACAGCCGGATTGTTGCAGCTTTTCCGCTTCTAAGGCAGCTGTTCTTCTGTCGTTATAGCTGCCGACAAGCACTTTGGTTGATGCTCCATCAGGAATGATCATCACAGGCCTATACCCTCTGGATTTCATTCGATCGGCCATAGCTTCAGCATTATCATACGAAAAAAAACTGCCTACCTGAATGGAGAAGGTCTCTGTAAGGTTCTCTGTGGAAGAAGCGCTCATCGTCCGCTCATTACTATCGGAAGATGTCGGCGTGTCGGCTGATAGCGCCGATAGAACTCTCTTATCAGGGCTCTCTGCCGTTGCTTCGGCACAGTACGCCGATGAAGCGTCTGCAGATGAGCGCCGGTTACCGTCAGCCGTCATTTGAGAAGCCGGTGATTGAATTACAGCTATATCCTCCAAAGTATCCACGCTCTTTTGCGGCATCAATTTAGGCAAAAGAAAGATGCCGCAAAAGAGACCGCAAAGCAGAGATGCCGAGAGCCAGAGAGAGGCTCTTTTTTTTGCAGGCGTTAACGGCATCTCTTGCCGCCTCTCAGCAAGGTGCGGGCTTCCCCTACCAAATAAAGGGAACCGGCTATGCAGATCAGGCCATTGTCACCAACAGTAGATGTTGCCAGACGTATAGCTTCCGGTAAATCCTTACAGGCCGTAGCCTCACCGGAGCGTGGCCACATGGCCGCCATCTCCTTTGCAGAGAGCGCCCTGTCACTGGCAGGCGAAACGAAATACGGATTAGAAACCGATTGTGACAAACGCCCTAGCATAGCGGATGCATCCTTATCTGCCAGTATGCCTATCACTGTAGCCAAATGCGAATAGCGGCCTGTTATAGTATCCAGATAATTACAAAGCGCCTCCATACCATCAGGATTATGAGCGCCGTCCAGTAAAAACGAGGGTGTGCCGGAAAAGATTTCCAAACGCCCCGGCCATTCCACCATAGACAGTCCCGCGCGCATCGTAGTCGTATCCGGACGGTATCTCGCCGGTAGAAGATTTGCGGCCGCTGATGCCAGTGCCAGATTCATCTCTTGATGACGGCCCTGAAGAGACTTAGGTAGACCGGGAATAAGCTTGCCATCAAGGAAGATATTCATAAAGACGGCGTCGGTGTCATCGGATACGCACTCCCAGAGTATCTCCCGCCCACAGGCGTAAATCCGGCTGCCTGCTGCCTTGGCAGCCGAGGCTATGGCCGTATATGCAGGCTCGGAAGCCCCTGTCAGGACCGGCACCCCTTTCTTGATGATACCGGCCTTCTCGGCAGCTATAGAGATCAAATCACTGCCTAGATAATGGCAATGATCGTAAGATACACTGGTAATAATAGAGATCAAGACATTTTCAAGCGCATTGGTGGCATCCCACCTGCCGCCCATACCGGTTTCCACCACAGCTATATCCGCTTTCTGCCGGCTGAACCAGGCAAAAGCTATAGCGGTGCTCAATTCATAGGGGGTGGGCTTGTCGTTATACGGCATATCATCGGCTGGGACAGGAAGCGATTCGAATAGAGCTCTTAACTGGTCACATGGAATCGGTTTGCCGTTCAGGCGTATCCTCTCTCTGTAATCTTCAAGATGCGGTGACGTATAGAGCCCTGTTTTTAAGCCGCCGGCTGCCAATATAGCAGATAACATGGCGGCTACCGATCCTTTACCATTCGTGCCGGCGATATGAATAGCAGGAAAATTATGATGCGGATTTCCCATAGCCGTTAGCAATGCTGTAATTCGCGACAGACCGGGCTTGATCCTGCGATTATGGCTCTCATTGAGTACGGATATTATATCTCCGTAACTCTGTCTGCAGGGCCCAGTTACCAGCTGTGAGTTGTTTTCAGATTGACTATCGGCCACATGCTTATGGCTGAGGATCATGCGATATCTTCCAAACGTTGCTGTAATCTTATACGGCGCTGCTGCAATTCCGCCTTTTTGGTCTTTTCGCGCTGAACTACTTCCTGAGGCGCCTTCTGAATGAATTCCTGGTTCAACAGTTTCTTCTCTACTTTAGCAATCTCAACCTGAACAGTTTTCAACTCCTTGGACAGGCGTTCCTGCTCTTTACTCAGATCGATAATCCCTTCCAGCGGCAGGTATATCTCGATATCACTCACTACAGCGCTCATAGCCTTTGTCGGTTTTTCATGGAGATGGCCCAACATATTTATTTCCGAAACCCTGGCCAGCGTCCTTATGTAATCTTGAGCCACCCTGACCAGGTCCAGGTCACGCTCCGGCGCCGATATGGTGATCGATACCTGGGCACCCTGAGGCACTCGGACCTCAGCCCTCATATTGCGGACAGCCCGAATCAACTCCATTACAGCCCGGACATCATTCTCCAGCGAAAGATCCATGCGAGATTCGTTTCTGGCAGGCCAGGCGCTTATGGCCACGGATACCCCTTTGTCGGGATTCAACCTTTGCCATATTTCCTCGGTTATGTACGGCATATACGGATGCAACAAACGCATGCAACCATCCAATACCCGCCATAGCGTCTGCTGTGCCGCTTTGCGAGCAGGTGTTGCTTTGTCTTTGCTGTAAAGGAGAGGCTTTACCATTTCCAAATACCAATCACAGAATTCGCTCCAGATGAATTCGTAGAGCCGTTTGCCGGCTTCGCAAAAATCCAGGCTATCCAATAAACCGGTAATCTCCCCTATCAACGTATTATAACGGCTCAAAATCCAGCGATCTGCCAGTGAGAGATCGGTAATCTCCTCTTCCGTCGAAGAGTAATCTGTAAGATTCATCATTACAAAGCGCGAAGCGTTCCATATCTTATTGGCAAAATTGCGACAGGTCTCAAACTTTTCATCCGAAAGATAGATATCCTGGCCGGTAGCAGAGAAAGCCACCATGGCAAAGCGCAGAGCATCGGTGCCGTAGCGGTCGATTATTTCCAGCGGATCTATAACATTGCCCAAGGATTTGCTCATCTTTTTGCCGGATTCATCACGGACGATGCCATGAATATATACCGTGTGGAAGGGTATCTCTCCCATAAACTCCAACCCCTGCATAATCATACGTGATACCCAAAAATAGATGATCTCATGCCCTGTTACCAGAACTGAAGTGGGATAGAAATAATTCACTTCCGGTGTTTTCTCCGGCCAGCCCATGGTAGCAAAGGGCCATAGCGCTGAGCTGAACCAGGTATCCAGAACATCGGTTTCCCGGCACAGCGCCACAGCATTGCATTTAGTGCAGGATGACGGAGCCTCTTCGCTGATTATCATCTCACCGCATTCATTACAATACCAAACCGGCAGCCGGTGCCCCCACCATATCTGACGAGAGATGCACCAATCACGGATGTGCTCCATCCAATCTAAGTAGACCTTAGTCCACCTTTCCGGCACAAAACGTATCCGTCCATCAACAACCGCCCGGATAGCAGGTGCAGCCAGTTCCTTCATGCGCATGAACCATTGTAGTGATATCAAAGGTTCTATAACCGTATTACAACGATAGCAATGCCCCACAGAATGCTGGTAAGGCTCAATTTTTACTAATAATCCGGCGGCTTCCAGATCCTTGATTATCGCTTCCCTGGCTTCGTATCTATTCAGGCCGGCATATTTACCGGCAGCTTCCGTCATGCGTGCATCATTGCCGATAACGGTTATCTGCTCCAAACTATGCCGAAGGCCGACCTCAAAGTCATTGGGGTCATGAGCCGGCGTAATCTTGACAGCACCGGTACCGAAGGCTGGATCAACATAGGTATCAGCAATAATCGGTATCTTACGGCCTGTCAAAGGCAGAGTCAGCTTGCAACCTGCCAAAGAGGCATAACGTTTATCTTCAGGATTTACCGCAACGGCGGTATCTCCAAGCATCGTCTCCGGGCGGGTGGTGGCGACGATAATATCATCACCATCCACACCGGGATATTTAATGAAATAAAGATTGCCCATCTCCTCAGAATACTCCACCTCGATATCCGAGATGGCCGTCATGCAACGAGGACACCAGTTAATAATATATTTATCGCGGTAGATATACCCCTTCTCATAGAGCGTAACAAAGACTTTACGCACTGCAGCGGAGTATTTCTCATCCATAGTGAAACGTTCACGTTGCCAGTCGCATGAAGCTCCCAACCGCTTCAGCTGGTTGATGATGGTATTCCCATACTGCTTGCGCCACTGCCAGACCCTTTCAACAAAGGCCTCACGTCCCAGATCTTCCTTCCTTAGCCCTTCTGCGGCCAGGTTGCGTTCCACTACGTTTTGGGTAGCTATCCCCGCATGATCTGTGCCCGGCAGCCAGAGAGCTTCCTTGCCGCGCATGCGCTGAGAACGAATCAATATATCCTGTATGGTATCATTTAAAGCATGCCCCATATGCAGAGATCCGGTAATGTTTGGCGGAGGTATAACAATGGTGAAAGGTTCCTTATCATGATCCACTTCTGCATGAAAAACACCTTTATCTATCCAGTATGAGGACCAGCGCTGCTCAACTTCAGAAGGATTATAAGAGCTGGACATCTCTTTCAGAAATTCTTCCTCCGTGTGCGTTGCTGATTGTTTATTATCCAATTCCGATTTCTGGGTTCCCATACATGCCCTCCAGGTCCGCCATCCGCTCCTCTTTCCAGCTGCGGATGTTACAAAAATATGCTTCTTGGGTTTGAAAATCACAGGGGCGATTCATGAGCCATTCCTGCATCAATCTTTATATTGTCTTCAACCGTACTGCCGCTATTGCCGACAGCCTTAGCTGCCTGTCTGCCGGGCATAGCCGGGGCAATCTTGGCTCTGCTCTTTTGTCTCTTTCCTTTAACCAAGGCCGCTTTCAAAACGTCATCCATGTGCCTGACAGGGATAAAGGACATCTTTCGTCTGATTGAGGCCGGTATCTCCTCCAGGTCGCCTTCATTCTCAGCCGGCAAAACAATAATTGTCAAACCGTCACGGTATGCGGCCAGTACCTTTTCCTTAATTCCCGCCACCTGCAATACGCGCCCACGCAACGTAACCTCTCCGGTCATAGCCAGATCTCCTCTGACCGGAATGCCGGTAGCTGCCGACGCTATAGCCGTAGCCAGAGTAACGCCTGCGGAAGGACCATCCTTGGGCACTGCACCTGCCGGTACATGTATATGGATATCGCTCTCTTCGCCCAGATCATATTCCAGCTTCAGTTCATCGGCACGGCTGCGCACATAAGTCAATGCCGCCTGTGCGGATTCCCGCATAACATCGCCTAGCTGCCCTGTCAGCAAGACATTCCCCTTACCCGCAACAACGGATACTTCAATATTCAGTGTTTCCCCGCCAACCTCGGTCCAGGCCAGCCCGTTGGCCACACCTACCAAATCATCACCTTCAGGCGCCGTAAGAGGATAAGCAGGTTGCCCCAGATATACCGGTATCGAGCCGGTTGTTATTCTTATTTTCCTGCGCCTGTCGCCATCGGCGATCTTTCTAGCCGATTTTCGGCAAAGGCTGCCTATCTCCCTCTCCAAATTCCTGACACCGGATTCTCTGGCATACTCTCTTATGATCCTGATCAAAGCACCGTCGGATATTTCGATATTGGATGGTTTAAGACCATTCGCGGTGATCTGCCTCGGTATCAAAAACTCTCTGGCAATACGAAGCTTCTCCTCATCGGTATAGGAGTTAAAGAGAATAATCTCCATCCTATCTTTGAGAGCGGGCGGCACTGTTTCCAGCGTATTGGCTGTAGTAATAAACATAACCTCAGAGAGATCATACGGCACTTCGATATAATTATCGCTGAAGGAGTTATTCTGCTCCGGATCAAGGACCTCCAGCAAGGCTGAAGCAGGGTCGCCTCTAAAGTCCATACCGATTTTATCGATCTCATCCATCATGAAGACAGGATTCCTGGTGCCGGCCTGGCGCATAGCCTGGATAATCCGTCCGGGCATAGCGCCGATATAAGTACGCCTGTGCCCCCGGATTTCAGCCTCATCCTTCATACCACCCAACGAAATACGAATAAACTCGCGTCCTAGTGATTCGGCTATGGATTTACCGATGGATGTTTTGCCTGTTCCGGGAGGACCTACAAAGCAGAGAATAGGGCCTCTCAGATTGCCGGTCAGCTTGTAAACGGCCAGATACTCAAGAATACGTTCCTTAGCCTTATCCAAGCCATAATGGCTCTTTTCAAGTATACGCTCAGCCTTAGCCAAGGTGATTTTTTTATTAACCGGCTTACCCCAGGGCAAACCAAGCATCCAATCGATATAATTTCTGAGCATAGGCGCTTCAGGAGATACAGACGGCATCCTCTTCAAACGATCAAGTTCACGTAAAATCTTTTCCCTAGCTTCTTCCGGGATCTCTGCGCTCTCAACTTGTGCTGCAAATCGTTCAAGCTCACCCTGCTCGCCGTCTTCATCACCGTTCAACTCACGTTGGATGATCTTCATTTGCTCTCGCAGGTACATCTCCCGCTGTAATTTTTCCAATTGTTCACGAACTTCACTTTGGATCCTGTTCTCCAATTCCAGGATCTCCAATTCCTTCTCCAGCAACATGCAAACCTTGCGCAGACGAAGTCTGAGGGAGAACTCCTCTAGAAGTTGCTGCTGCTCCTTCACAGGCAGAGATAGATGCGTGGCAATCATATCCCCCAGACGCTCAGGCTCATCGATGTTCAAGGCAGCTACATAAGCCTCGTTAGGCAGGTTTTTATGCAAATTGACGACTCTTTCAAAAAGCTGGAGAAGGCTACGCTTCAAGGCCTCCAGTTCCAGAGAGGGCTCATTATCCATATCTTCGACGGCCTCGAAAACTGCCGTCAAATGCTGCCCGTTATCGGTAACCTCTATCATACGCACCCGGCTGACGCCCTCAATCAGCAGCTTAGCCGTTCCATCAGGCATCTTTAGCAGTTGTACAATGTTGGCTTTGGTACCTATATCATAGAGTTCTCCAGGGGCGGGCTCATCATCCACCTGCTCGCGCTGAGTCGCCAGAAGTAAAACCTTATCGCCGGCGGCGGCACGCTCGATTGCCCTTAGCGATTTTTCCCGTCCCACATAAAGAGGCACAATAGTGTGGGGAAATATTACCGTATCCTTAAGCGGCAACAGAGGCACTTCTTCGGAAGCTTTCAATATTTCGGAGATAAATTCCTCTCCTGCAATGCTCACGGTCTCATTCATAGCAAACACATCCGTAATCGGTTCTGAATTCAAAGCTCATCTTTCAAGATCCTTAAACAAAAACTTAAATACTTAATAAAACTTCGCACCTAAACCATAAACATTAAATTCAATTGTTCTCCGGCCTTTCCGGCCGAAGATCACGGTTATAATATCATAATAGCCCCGACAGAACAATCTTGGCGTTAAACATTCGATGCACACCGTTCATATAAATCTATGCCCTCTGCCGGAGCTGCTCATCCTTATTCAGCTTCTCTCCATTTTTCCAGACGCTTGGATAATTTACCTTCATAGCCGAATTCACCGGGGTTATAGAAACGCACACCCTTGAGATTATCCGGCATATACTGCTGCTTTACAAAATGCTCCGGATAATCATGCGGATAAAGATATCCTTGAGGATGCCCTTTAATATGTTCCGGCACGGCCCCGGGTTGCATTTTCTCTACAGCCTCCATTGCTGCTTTAAGAGAGAGATAAGCAGCATTGCTTTTAGGAGCGCAGGCAACATATATCGTAGCCTCTGCCAGCGGAATCCCGGCCTCCGGCAGACCGATATCCGCCACAGCGTGAGATGCAGCCGTAGCCACTATCAGAGCCATGGGATCGGCACAGCCTACATCTTCAGCCGCCTGAATGACAAGACGCCTGGCGATAAAACGCGGATCCTCACCGGAAGAGAGCATTTTTGCCAGCCAATAAAGCGCTGCATCGGGATCGGAACCGCGCAAGCTCTTTATATAAGCTGAAATAATATCATAATGGTCATCGATTCCGTAGCGCAGAGATCTTTGCTGCAAAACCTCTTCAATTAATGACAGCTGTATGATAAAGGGCCTCTTCTCCGCTTTATCAGCAGCGTTGGCAGCCAGCTCCAGCGTATCCAGCGCCAGACGGCCGTCACCTGATGCTCTATCCGCCAGATAATGTAAAGCTTCATCATCGATAGTCAGTTGGGACGACATCAGAAGATCATCATACTCAAATGCACGACGGACCAAATCAATAATATTTTCGACACTAAGCGGTTTCAGCTTATAAACACGGGATCGAGAGAGCAAAGGCGGATTGAGTGAAAAACGCGGATTCTCAGTAGTAGCGCCCACAAGGATAATGGTACCACCCTCTACATATGGTAAAAAGGCATCCTGCTGCGCTTTGTTAAAACGATGTATTTCATCAACAAAGAGTATGGTTTGCACGCCGCTCTCACTCAGCTGCTTATCAGCAACAGCTATAATTTTACGCAAATCAGGAATGCCCGATGTAACGGCGCTGAACTCTTGAAAATCAGCTCCCGTATAAGTAGCGATCAAACGAGATAATGTAGTTTTTCCGCATCCAGGCGGCCCCCAAAGTACCATTGACCCCGGACGACCGCTTTCGATGGCTTTACGCAACACTCTGCCAGGAGCAAGCAAATGCTCCTGCCCAACAAAATCATCCAGGCGGGCGGGGCGCATCCTGGTGGACAGCGGCAACGCTCTATCGTCCATTAGACCCCTCCTAAACACGAAAAAGCCCCACCGCGCCGTCTATCCTAAAAATTTTGAACCCTGCCTAGCAGGTGGGCGTTCTACCGCACACTTTATGATTCCCCGGCAAAGGGGCTGCCATGCCATGTGCGAATTCAAACTCCCGACGTATATGTGTTGGCTCAAAATTTTCAGATTTAACGAACGCCGCAGGGCAGCTTTTACACCCTAAATATAGCATAATGCAGTAGAGTTTTCAAGATAAAAGAAGACCGGATTGCAGGCAGTAGGTAGAGGTCAACGCTTTAAGTGGCATGTCTTTCCACAAAGTAAAAGGGGTCTTTCGCCATAATCTTTAGGGCAACTTCCCACATCAAAGCAGCCT
>JAQUEL010000010.1 GCA_028685295.1 bacterium | reverse complement strand
TCTCTCGGATTATCTGCCAGAGCATACGATCGCATACTTAAAGTAGCCAGGACGATAGCTGATCTGGATGGTAAGGATAACCTGGAAGCCACACATATCGCCGAGGCGGTACAGTATCGGACGCTGGGCAGGCGGTATTGGGCTTGATGTTTAATTCTGCTATTATAGTTGCAACAAAGAACCAGAAACAAGGGTAGGCATACTTAAAGATGATATAGAACGCTTGCTTGTTGTGGATAATCGATCTGGTGGCATGTAAAATAGAGATATATTGTCTAGAGAGGATATCTACAGGATGAAGTTGAAAATCGTATATCTGATATCTGTTGTCATCATCGCCGGATTGCTGATGCTCTATTTTATCTTCTTTTTTCGGCCGACACAGCCCTGGAATCACGGTGTAGAGGATACAATAGCAGCGATTTCCAGGGGGATTATCGACAGGGACCTAAGAGCAATAATATCCAGAGTAGATCGTAACTACGGTGATGTTTACGGCAATAAATATGAAGACATTAAATTGCGTTTGGTATTGTATTTCAGGCAACAGGGGACTCCGGTCGTTGATGTAGATATAATGGATATGAAGCGCAAGAGCGTATATAGTGCAACGGCTGTTTTAAAATGCAATCTTATAATGCCGGGTGAGAGTCTGACATATAATGGCAGAGTGCAGGTCAGTTTTTTCAGAAAAGGCCGTAATTGGGTGATCAGCAGCGCCAAGTTATTGGATGATCATATGTATCAGGAGTTGCAGGAGAAATGATGCGATTCGGTGTTCATATGCAGATGCGGGGAGGCCTTCGTGCTACGCTTGAAAGAGCTATCGGCATGGGGTGCCGGACGATGCAGATATTTAGCACCAATCCCATGGGATGGAAAGGCTCTGTCATCCCTGCGGCGGATGCTGATCTATTCAAACGTAAGATGGCCGAAGCTGATTTTGGGCCTGTTTTTACCCATACAATTTATCTGCTGAATCTTGCCAGTGAGAATGAAGCATTATGGCAGAAATCGATCAAGGCGCTGGCTGGGGAAATGCAGCGGGCTTCTCAAATAGGCGCTGCGGGTGTGGTGGCGCATCTGGGATCACGCGCCATTGCTATGGAGGAAAGAGCTCTTATTATTGCTGAAGCTATTGATATGGCTCTGGATATGGCGGGAGAAACATCGCCTTTTCTGCTATTGGAAAATTCCGCTGGCTCCGGTAATACGGCCGGCGCTGACTTCGCTGAGCTGGGACTTATAATGGGAGCCAGCCGAATGAAGAAAAGATTAGGCATCTGTCTGGATACGTGCCATATGTGGGGTGCCGGGTATTCCATAAAAACGGATAACGATGCTTTGAGCACCTTCACAGCTTTATCAAAGGCAGTGGGTATGGAAAATTTACGCCTGATACATGCCAACGACAGCAAGATGGAGCTGGGTTCAAGGAAAGACCGTCACGAAAATATAGGTGAGGGATATATAGGAGAGGATGGGTTTGCCAGCATGTTCAGAGTAAATAAACTGCCGGACGATCTTCCGCTCATCATAGAAACACCGGGAAGCGATGTTGCTGATGATTGTGATAATCTGGAGAAACTGCAAAGCATATATCGTGCCTTCAGCCTTAACGCTTGAATTACAGTCATGGACCGAAGGGCGGATCACACCATATCTATAGCAGACGGACCTCTACAGAGCCTTGATTTTTATATTATGTGATGATAAAATCTAGTAAATCAACATATCATATTGAACATCATTATAATGCGGAAATAGCTCAGTTGGTAGAGCATCAGCTTCCCAAGCTGAGGGTCGCGGGTTCGAGCCCCGTTTTCCGCTCCATTTTTCGGCGGCATAGCCAAGTGGTAAGGCAGAGGTCTGCAAAACCTTTATCCCCGGTTCAAATCCGGGTGCCGCCTCCAGAGTTTGAAAGGCATCTAACTGATGCCTTTTTTTTATGGTAAAAAGAAGAGAAACAAAGGTTAATAAGTTCTCTTTGGAGAATATATCGAAGGTAAGCAGCTATAATAAAGGCCAACCGGCCGAAGAGGTATTAGCATGTTAAATAATAACGGCGCTCATAACGGCAGAGAGTATACTGCACTTGACAGAGCAAGTACCATGCTGGTAATGCTGCATATCATAGGTCTGCTGATACTTTTCTGCATGATAAAGGCCATGGTAGATCTACTCATAATTCAGGGGAAAACGTCGTTATTTCAGATGTCCGGCATTTATATCCAGGCATTCTGGCAATGGCTTTTTGTTGATATCATCATCCTGAGTTTGTCTATGTATGCTCACCTGATGCTTACCAAGCGTCGCCGGATTGAGGGTATATTAAATAATAATCAGCGGAAGATGTCAACATTGATGAGTAATCTGCCTGGAATGGCATACCGTTGTCGGAATGATGCTGAAAGAACCATGCTTTTCATTAGTGACGGCAGCCTGGCGCTTACGGGTTATCATCCGGTTGATCTGATCAATAACCAGCATATAGCGTATGGAACTCTTATACATCCGGATGATCGGGAAGAGGTCATAAAGCAGATCAGCCATGCTCTTCGTATGAGATGCCCTTTTCAAATAACATACCGAATAGAAACTGCAACAGGTGAATATCGGTGGGTTTGGGAGAAGGGCCTCGGTTTATATACACAACCAGGAGTGGTGGAAGCCGTAGAGGGCTTTGTGACGGATATTAGTGAACGCAAGAGAGCAGAAGACGGGCTTGTTCGGATGCATGATTACTATCTTACCATTTTGGAGGAATTTCCTACTCTTATATGGCGTTCGGGTTTAGACGGGGAATTCAATTATTTTAATAAAACCTGGCGCCAGTTTACCGGGCGATCCATGGAGGAGGAGATTGAGAACGGCTGGAAACAGGTAGTTCATCCTGAGGACCGCGAGGCATGTGAGGTTACTTACCGCGCGGCTTTTAAAGATCGTTCGGCATTTGAAACCGAGTGCCGGCTCAGGAGGCAGGATGGTGAATACAGGTGGGTTGTCAATATAGGCAGGCCTTTTTATGATCCGGATGGTGAGTTTGCCGGCTATATAGGCTCCTGCTATGATATCACCGAAAGAGCAACTGCTGAGCAGCGTCTGCAATCCGCCTTGCAGCTTTATCAAGATACCCTGACTACAATACCCTCCTCAATTCTACTGCTTGATGGTAATTTGAATATATTGATGACAAATTATAAATATCTTGAGGAGCATGGTTTCAATATATCGGATATAACGGGTAAAAATATTACCGAGGTTATGACACCCTCCTTCCTGGAGGAGAACGACCTTCTAATAAAACTCAAGGATATTGTAGCTACAGGCGGGCAATTGGAAGTATTGAATTTTAGGCACACTTCAGATAATCATATGATGAAATATCTAAATATACGCATACGCGGCATAAGCTCCATCGGACAATCGGCTGAGGTGTTGCTGGTCATTGATGATATAACTCAGCAGTTCAACCTTGAAGAGCAGATTCGGCAGGCGGTAAAACTGGAATCCGTCGGCAGGCTGGCAGGCGGAGTAGCTCATGACTTCAACAATCTCCTGACGGGGGTAACAGGGTATGCTCAGCTTCTTCTGCGAAAATTACCTGCCGATAGCCCTATGTGCAAGGATCTGGTGCAGATACGCGAATTATCCGACAGGGCCGCAGAGTTGGTCAGGCAGCTATTAGCATTCAGCCGCCGGCAGGCATTGGAACCGGTTATAATGGATGTTAATGAATTGGTTTCCAATACTGTTAAACTTCTGCAACGCCTGATTGGTGAAGATATTGAACTGAAATTTAAGCCTGCGGCGGATAAAGTAAAAGTGAAGGCTGATCCCGGGCAAATCGAGCAGGTACTTGTAAATTTAGCTGTTAACTCCAGGGACGCTATGCCTAACGGTGGAATGCTTACCATTGCCATTGAAAGCGTCATGCTCGGTTCTGAATGCTCACCCGGTAATTTAGGCGTTGACCAGGGAGATTATGTGGCTATCTCTGTAGCAGATACCGGTTGCGGCATTGATGAAGAAACATTGAAGCATATTTTTGAACCTTTCTTTACTACCAAGGAGGTTGGTAAAGGTACCGGACTCGGATTGTCATCTGTTTATGGCATTATAAACCAGCATAACGGTCGTGTTGAAGTAGAAAGTACGCTTGAATACGGCACAATGTTCAAAATTTATTTGCCGGCTATAAAGATTCAGCATGCGGCGAAAAATGGTAAGGATAAAGACTCCTTTCTTTTACAGGAACATGCAGCATCGATAGCTACTGAAACAATTTTTCTGGTCGAGGATGATATTTCGGTCAGAACTTTAATTGAAAGAGTGCTTATAGAGCAGGGCTATAATGTAATAAGTGTTGCCAGGCCGGATGAAGCGTTGAATCTTTATACGGAGAAGGCTGGAGAGATAGATCTTCTGTTAACCGATATCATTTTGCCGGGCGTTAACGGCAAAGAGCTCTATGACCGTCTGTCTAAAACAAAGCCTGAGCTTAAGGTTGTCTTTATGTCAGGCTATACAGCTAACGGGCTGCCGGAGTTAGAAGGATTGGACAGCGATACGCCATTTCTCCAGAAGCCGTTTATGCCTGATGATATAACCCGCAAGATTCGACAGGTTCTGGATTCATAAGGTGTTTTAAATCAAATAATCGATTTTAAAAAGGAAAGACAGATGTAATTTGGTGGGCAAGGGGGGAATCGAACCCCCACCCCCTTGCGGGGAACGGATTTTAAGTCCGTCGTGTCTACCTGTTCCACCACTCGCCCGGATGCCAATAAAAAATATACCCTTCTATATGATGGTTGTCAAGATACCCCAACGAGCTTAAAAATTAAATGTATTTTTGATAATCTGCATGGATTAATCATTATGAACCCTGATGAGGAAGGATATGGGGTAAACGATATGGAATAAATATACATAAAATAGTGGTAATTTGTTTTACAATTCAAGGGTTGTACATACGGCAGCCGTGCGATGGTAGGGGGCAATATTGTGCAAGACAGTCGTAAAGCTGAAAAGCCTATAAAGCGTAATGTTGATAAATATAGTAACGACAAGAAGCCTGGATATAAGGGATATGCAAGAGTCAAGCTGAAACATGAGAAGACCGTGCGCCGTTCTGCTTCTGAAATGGAAACCCGCGAAGATTTGCTCAAGCGTCTTTTAGATCCGGAACTGACGCTAGGGGAGACGGCCAAGATATTGAATGTTTGTAAAATGACAGTGCGCCGGTATACCAATAAAGGCATTCTTCCCAATATCAGGACGGCGGGAAACCAGAGACGTTTCAAATTATCGGCAGTTTTGGAATTCATTGAAAAATACGGTAAAGATGAATAATGGAGAGTTATTTATGGTGCGGGAGCACCGGTGCCAGGCGTAATCACGGATTACACTTTCATAGCAGCATTACCATTGTTATTCCGGTAGCCATAGTAATGCTTCTGCTGGGCCATATCAATGGTCTGGCAATGACAACATCCTTCTTGATATTATCCTGTTTAAATATAATTATGCTGCTATTCCTTTGTAGAGAATGGTCCGTAGACGGCATTAGGCTTAACAGCATGGATATAGCTGTTACGGCCTTTTTTTTATGGCAGATTATCTCTGCTGTCTGGTCCATCCGGCCTGGATTAACTGTGGAAGAGAATCTATATGTAATCGGTTGCTTGCCCGCTTACCTGCTGATAAGAACCTATGTTATTGAGAATGGATCAGAGCGGCTGATAATGGATCTGGCCAATGTTGGGATTATTTTGATAACAACAGGGCTGATAGTATATGCAGGCGTTATTGGATATGGTGTGGAACAGGTGTCCAGCTATAGGCTCAAGGCTACGATGGGCAATTGTAATCTTTATTCTGCTGTGCTGCTTCTGTTGTGGCCGGCTCAGATTATACGATTACGGATAAAGAAAAAACCTTTTTCAATTGCTGTATGGCTTATGCTTGTTATCATAGTCATAATTCTTACCGTATCCAGAAGTGGTTGGCTGGGACTTATGGCGGGGGGTGCTGTGTTACTGATCTTTATGACAACTGTGCCGAGGTGGAAAAGAACGCTTTTAATGGTAATGACCCTGCTGATATTGACTACGGCCCTGGGCCTGGTAAAAATGCAGGGACGTGAAGAGAGCAATCGCAATAGAGTAAGCGCATGGAGGAATTCCATCAGTATTGCCGGCCGGAGGCCGCTGACCGGTATGGGCTACGGTACATATCCATATGCATATCGCTCATGGGACGCCGGCCATAATTCAGGAGAGGAATCTTTCATAGCTCCCTTGCACGCACATAATATTTTCTTGCATATTTTAACGGAAACAGGTATACCCGGCTTGCTGTTATTCTTATATATCATGTTCAGCGCTTATCGACTTTCTTTAACAAAGATTACGGCGAATAAAGATGAGAGGTTGTGGCATATTTATGCCGTTACGGCTCTGGTTGGATTTACATTGCATGAATTATTCAACTGCTACCTCAACTATCCTGCGCTTGCCTTGCCTTTCTGGCTCATTATCGGCGGCATATCATCTGCGGAGCGAAGATATATAATCCATTTTAAAACCGGGAAGTTAATGTCTGCTTTGTTGCTGGCTGCTGCTTTCCTCTTGCTCATTTTTTCTGTTAAAATAGGTATGGGACGTTTTCTGTATACCGGTGGCAGAGGGCTATATGAGCAGGGTAAATATGAGCTTGCAATGCAAAAATTAGTGAAAGCTGCTGAATGGGATACAAATCAGCCGTTATACCGCGCCTATATAGGCAAAGCCTGTTACCGGTTATATGAGCAGAAAGGAGAGGACCGTTACTTGAAGGAAGCGATAGCATCTTACGAATTAGCGGTAGCCGACAAACAACCGGAGCCTCGTTATCTTTTGGATCTTGCCGCACTGTATAATGCTGCAAATAATATTGGTAAGATGTGTGAACTGCGCGAAAAAGCGGAAAGAATCTATCCATCTTCGTCTAATATCATTTCGTTATCACAAGAATATGGGTGCAAGCCGGGTTTTGTTAATATCTCAGGTATCTCGATTAAATGTGGCCGTGATAATCTGAGTGTGTGGGATATAATGGTGAATAAGCGTCAGACTCACTGGGGGTTGGTGGCACCGCTTACGCAATCTTAGTCAAAAAGGAGAATTATCAATATTTGTCGAAGTAAATATTTGAGGTGAAAATTTGTCTGAACCGAGAATTATTCTAAATGAAATAGAAGAGCATATTCTTGCTGCCGGTCAGCTGTTAAAGCAGTATAACGATGATTTTGCCAATCAAACGGAGGCACCCTTCTCTGGAGATAGAGCTAAGGTTATATCTTTGCAGGAAGAGGAACGGCGCCGGATTGCCAGGGATCTCCATGATGGACCGGTGCAGAATATAGCCAATATTGTTCTTAGACTTGATCTATGCGAGAAACTGCTGAAGAAGGATCCTGATGTTTTGCCAAATGAACTCGGCGAACTTAAATCTATTGCACGGGGTTGCCTGGAAGAAATAAGAAAGTTTATTTATGATCTTCGCCCCATGGCCCTTGATGATCTGGGTTTTGCCTCTGCCATGCGTCAATATATCAAGGAATTCAGCAAACGAACAGGCATTGGTATCGATGCTAATATATCCTCATCGCTTCCTCGGTTGAAGAATGATTATGAGTTGGCGATGTTCAGGATCGCTCAGGAAGCGCTAAACAACATATATAAACATTCCGGTGCCGACAAAGTCGTCATTCGTGTTGCCTCCTCTGATAACAGAATAATCTTATGTGTTAAGGATGACGGCAAGGGTTTCAAGTTTGAAGAGACCATAAGAACCCTCAGTGCCAAGCAAAAATTCGGTCTTGTAAGCATGAGGGAAAGAGCCGAATTGCTGGGGGCTGATATAGAGATAACAACATCTCCCGGCAAGGGGACTTCTGTAATGCTTACGGTTAGAGTATAGGAGAGTGAGGCATGGACGGCATCAGACTGCTGATAGCTGACGATCATCCTTTGATGCGGGAGGGAATCCAGCGGGTTCTATCCGAAGCCGGTGACATATCCGTAATCGGTGTAGCCAAGAACGGTATGGATGCCGTAGAAATGGCCAGGTCTTTAGATCCTGACGTTATCATTATGGATATCAGCATGCCTGAACTATCAGGGGTGGAAGCAACACGCCAAATTAAGAAGGAATGTCCCAGAGTCGCGGTGCTTATCCTTACCGTTTATCAGGATAATGAACACATTTTTGAGGCTATAAAGGCGGGTGCGTCTGGGTATATACTGAAGGATATAGTGGCTGAGCGCCTGGTGGAAGCAGTAAGGATGGCTAGCGTAGGCGAGGCTCTGGTAGAACCGACTATAGCTTCCAAGCTGCTTGAAGAGTTCAGCAATATATCTAATTATCGGGAAGCCGCAAATGTATTTGATGAGCTTACTACAAGAGAGATCGAGATATTGCAGGCTATAGCTGATGGACACGGCAATAAGGATGTTGCGGCATCACTCTTTATCAGTGAGAAAACGGTGAAAAACCATCTCTCCAATATATTCAAAAAGCTGCAAGTAAACGATAGAACGCAGGCCGTATTACTGGCATTGAGACGAGGGCTTATTAACATGGATTAGGACTATTTACCTATATAAAATAAGGTAAAAGGCTCTGGTAACCAGGGAATTTCTCTGGCATAATAAACTTAACTGAAAGTAGAAGAGAAAATAAAAAATATTCAGGAGGTAATTTATTATGGAAATGCTGAAAAGATTGATGATTGAAGAAGAGGGCCAGACCATGACCGAGTATGCTCTGCTGATAGCTCTTATTGCTTTAGGTCTTGTTACTGTGCTGACAGCTTTCAGAAATTCACTTGGCGGCGTCTTCAACAGCATGAGATCTTCAGTGGATAATGCTTCCACCATTGAGCAAGTTCCGGCTAACTAAGAGACTTCAACAGCACTTGGATGGGATACAACCTCATCCGAAAGGTTGAAAAGGTTAAAGCTGAAACAAGCAGTAAAGCGTTGCAATAATATGCTTTAACGCAAAGAAGGGCTCTGCCTGTCTAGACGGGCAGAGCCCTTCAAAACCAGAGAGGTTTTTTGCAGATGTTTTCGGTGCTCAGGACTGTATTGATACTTGTTCTGCTGGCCGTATCCGTATATACGGATCAAAAGAGCGGTAAGGTTCTTAATAAAATAACCTTTCCAGCTATGTTTTGCGGTATAATCCTGGCATGTTTTGATAACGGCGTGAAGGGATTGGCCGACAGCCTTGCAGGAATGGGGATAGGACTTGCTCTTTTTATTATTCCTTTTATTATGGGCCTGCTTGGTGCGGGTGATGTGAAGCTGCTTATGGCTGTCGGTGCATTGCTTGGTCCTAATATGACTTTCCAAAGCTTCCTGTTCGGCAGTCTGTTTGGCGGTTTGATGGCTCTGCTTGTAGCTTGGAAGAGAGGTGTTTTAGCGGGCACCCTGAGAGGGATGAGCAGGGTGTTGCGTATGATGTTTTGGAAGATATTTATGAAAGTGGATTGTATAGAACCGATTTCAGTTTTCGGTTCAAGAAACAAGGAAAGGGCGTTCCCCTACAGCCTGGCTATTGCTATAGGTGTAATTATCGCATTTTTTATTAAGATTTAACGGGGGAATTCTTTTGAAGCGAAATAAGGGTCAGTCGCTGGTGGAAATGGCCTTGATTATGCCGCTTTTCTTGCTGCTCATTATGGGACTGCTTCAGTTCAGTATCATTTTGAGATCCAAGCTTGTTTTAGAACATGCCGTCAGAGAAGGCGGCAGGCTGGCCGCTGTTATGGCGCTTGAGGCTGATAGCGATGATAAAATCAAGCAGACGGTAATTAATGCGGCAGGTACGCTTGATCCGATACTTCGAAAAATGGATATATCGGTATCTCCATCAGAGCTTGAAACAGGCAGGATGAGCGGTTATCCCATAACAGTCATCGTTAATTATTCGCTACCTTTACAGATCCCTGTGATCAATTCCATCATCAATCATTGCTTACTTCGAAGCCGGGTGGTGATGAGAATTGAGTAATATTTTTGTTATTATCTTTAATAAACGTGGACAATCGCTTGTTTTGCTTACCGTAAGCGTGGCGGTGCTTCTGCTCCTGGCCGGAGTGGTACTGGATGCCGGTAATATATTCTGGCAGTACAGACAATTAAGAAATTACTCAGATGCTGCTGCCCTGGCCGGCGCCGTAGAATTGCCGCAAGCGGCAGCTGCCCGGGATAGCGCAGCCGAATATTATTCGCAGAATATTGCGAAAGGGTTAAAGGCGGTCGATGCAGAAAATAATACTATAAAATATATGGGGAGCGGCGAAGATACAGTATATGTAACATCGCCGTTCAGAGATGATAGAACCTTCAGGCTTGGAGTGCCTTCAAATTGGACTATAGAGGTCAGGGCTGAGCGAATCGCCAAGACATTTTGGTTGCGGTTGATAGGCATCAGGGATATCCCGATCAGGGTAAGAAGTGTTGCCAAAGGCGGGGGAGGCTGGAATACAAGCATTTTGGCCAGTAGTAAAACCGGTGCACAGGGTGGGGGGTATTCTCTGGAACTCAGCGGCAGTTCGAATCACTTCGATCGACCTGCCAGTGCCAACCACAATTTTAAGGTAACCGGTAGTGGAAATACGGGAACAGTGGAATATTCCGGGATTATAGATAACAACCACGTCTCCGTTAATAATACTATTATCAGTCGTTATATTGATCCGCTCATACCTCCTGTATACGATATGACGGCGTATCAGGGGGCGGCGACATTTAAATACAAGGGAGATTACACCTTTCCTCCTGATGCCAGGCTGGAGGGCATATATTTTATCGATGGCAATGTTAAATTGCAATCGAGAGTCTCCGGTAAGGCCACAATAGTGGCTACTGGAGATATTAAAATAGTAGGCAACAATATTAAATTGGTACCTTACGATGATGGTCCCATGCTCTTTTTTGCAGGTAATATTCTAGAGATCAGTGGCAGGGGGCATACATTGAATGGAGTTTTTTATGCTCCGAATGGCTTGCTTGATATGGCAGCCGCTTATTCAAATATATATGGAGGCATGGTAGCGGATCTTATTTTATTCAGTGCCTCTAATGTTACTTTGAGTTATGAGGTAAGATACTTCCCTGGGGAAGTTAAGCTGATCGAATAAATCTATCCGGGGGTAAGACCTTAATGTTAAAGAACCGTACAGTAATGCTCTCACTTCTATTGGCGTTGATAGCAGCCACGGTGGCGACTATCTACGCTAAGAATATGAAACAGGAAGCGCAGAAGCGTGCTGACATTGTAGTTGCGGCAATAGATATACCGGCCAAAGCTATAATTACCGAGGGCATGCTGATGATGAAAAACAAGCCTGAAGTAGAGATACCTTCAAGGGCATACATGACTACCGACCTGCTTATTGGAAAAGTTGCTCGGGCCGATATATCGCGGGGGTCTATGTTGCTTCAGGATCATGTGGCGACACGTGAAGAGATGGGAATGTCCTTTGCACTGATCGGTAATAGAAGGGCCATAAGCCTGGTAGTTGATGATGTCTCCGGCTTAGGCAATATTCTCAAGGTTGGAGATACGGTTGATGTTATTGCTGTGTTTGGCAATGACAGCAGCAAGTTGTTGCTGCAGAATATTGAAATTATCGGCCTGGGGCGTAACAGCCAGTATCCGCAGGCAGGAACGCCGGGACAGCCGCAATCATCTGCAGGCAAGGAAACCGCTGAGAAATTTGTCACATTGGCGATGTCTCCTGAACAGGCGACCAAGCTGGCTTTGGCTGAAGCAAATGGCAAGCTGCGTTTTATACTCAGACCGGCACAGTTGCTATATAAAAACATGATGGTACCCCCTGTAACTGTTAAAAGAACAAAATTGATCGGCAAGCCTGATGGTGAGACAAGGGCGGCTGTTCAAAGCCGTAGCGAGGCTTATACTCAAACGCAGCCATCGTATTCCGCTCCCATATTGCCGCCGGCCGCAATTTATCCGGCAGAGGGGCGTTCCGGGAGGGATACAGGGCGGGCTGAACAGCCTAAGCCAACTAGGACAATTGAAGTTATTAGGGGTACACAGAGAGATTTCGTATCTCTGGATTAGTTTTTCAAGGGGGAAGACGAATGTCTTGTAATACGAAAATATTCGGCTTTTTATTGGCGGCGACTTTTTTGATATTCTCCGGTGCCTATGCCGATACATATTATAAGGTTCAGGATGGCGATACATTGGAAACTATTGCCGCCAGATATCGGGTCGAAGTATCAAGTTTGGCTGCGGTTAACAAGCTTGAAGAGCGGGACATGAGAGCCGTCTCTCCAGGACAGAAGTTGTTAATTCCAAGAACTTCTGAAGCCGATGTAAGCATGCCAACAGAGCAGAAATCCGCTTCTGTTACCCCGGCAAAGCGGGCAACCGTGCCTTCGGTTAGTAATAGCACCATGCCGGCCGGACAACAGATCTATATTCCGCTAACGGCAAGGGGTTCTGCTCCTTCACAGACTATCGTTATATCTGCAGGCAAATCCAAGGTGTTGCTTGTTAAAGGCCTCCAGCGGGTAGCCGTGGCTAATCCTGATGTGCTCGATCTTATCGTTCTGTCTGAACAAGAGCTTATTCTGAACGCTAAGGTGCCGGGAGAAACGGTGTTGCATATATGGGAGAAAAGCGGTCGCAGCAGCCATATCGTAAAAGTTGTAGCTGATATTGCGGAGCTGGTGTCCTGCTTTAATACCGTTGACGCACTGTCGGGAGTATCCATACAGATTTTGCGCAATACAGTTCTTTTGACCGGAGCAGTTGACGATAAAGCGGTAGCGGATGCTGCTGTTGTTCTGGCCAAGTCCAGTGGCCTGGAGGTTGTGAGCTTTATTAAAATCAATGAAAAACCGGCAAAACCGGTGATGAGCGTAACTGAACAGGTGCGTCTTATTACCAACGACAAAGTAAAGGCGGAAGTCATTGAAGATAAAGTTAAGCTTACCGGAAAGACCACTTCGGAGGAGCATGCTCGTCTTTTAAAAGCAGCTGCAGGATTCGGCAAAGTTATAGTTGATGAAATTGTGATAGAAGCTTTGCCACAGGTAAGAGTGGAATTGAAGGTTTTAGAAATCGACAAGGAGCAATTGCGGAAAACAGGCGTAAAATGGAATGATGCCTTGAATTTCGGGGAACTCAGCATAGGCGGGCCTTTTGAGAGGACGGATAAATTTGTTGCAGCTTTGAATATACTGGTGGAAGAAACACCGTATGCACGCATACTTTCATCACCAAGCCTTGTAACTGTTAGCGGTAAAAATGCCAGCTTTCTGGTAGGTGGAGAGGTGCCGGTACCGATAACAACCATAACTGATGGTAAGGCTACCCAATCCATCATATGGAAGAATTTCGGTATTGAATTGCAAATTGCGCCTATCATAAAGACCGACGGTTCCATTGATATGGAAATAGTTTCAGATGTCAGCGATATCGACAGGGTAAATGGAACGACGGTAGAAGGGGCTTTTATACCTGCCTTTTCCAAGCGGACAGCCAAAACGTTTGTCCGTCTTCATGATGAAGAGACTCTAGCTATAGGTGGCTTGATGAGCCAGCACGATACGCAAAAGATCACTAAAGTTCCTTTTCTGGGAGATATACCGATAATCGGAAATCTCTTCAAGAGCACCGAATTCAATAAAGGTGAAACTGAATTGGTAGTGCTGATTAAGCCGGTATTGTTGAAAGATACGGCTACTCAGATAAAAAATAGTGAGAAATCATAGTTGACAGTAGTTATATGCGTGAGGGATGACGTTGCCAAAAATTGAAGTGTTGATAGCCGATGATGGAGTGCAGACTCGTGAAAATATAAGAAAGATCCTGAGTCTGGAAGATAACATCATAATAGTCGGGGAAAGTTCTAATGGGCAGGAAACCGTTAAGACTGCAATAGAAACAAAGCCTGATGTTATTCTGATGGATGTCAACATGCCCGTTATGAACGGCATTCAAGCAACGGAGATAATAACGCTCGATTTGCCTGAAACAGTAGTTATTATCATGTCTGCGGAAGGTGATCAAGAATACCTGCGCAAGGCCATGATAGCAGGTGCCAGGGATTTTCTGGTTAAACCCTTTACCAGTGATGCCCTTATAACGGCAATAAACAGAGTTTATGAGCGTGAGAAAAAGAGACAAATACAGGAAGCTACCTTAAGTAAGATAGGTCGGAAATCTAGAGTCATCTCCATTTACAGCCCTCACGATGGTGTAGGCAAGAGTATGATTGCTACTAATCTGGCTGTCTGTCTGGCCAAGGATTTTGATCAAAGGGTTGCACTGGTGGATCTTAACCTACAGTTTGGCGATATAGATTTGATGCTTAACTTGGCTCCTGAGCGTACCCTGGCCGGGCTTATTTCCCGGTATAAGGAGCTTGATGCTGATCTCATGGAACAGTTCTTGACGGAACATAAAACCGGTGTAAAGGTTCTGGCGGCGCCTCCCAAGCCGGAATATGCTGAAACCGTTACCGTTTATTGCGTAGAAAGAGTCTTGGAAACGCTTAAGAACAATTACTCTCTGATAATTGTGGATACCTCATCCGTGCTGCAGGATATCACTCTGGCAGCGCTGGATGTTTCCAATTATATATTTCTTGTTACTACATTTGACCTTCCATCACTTAGAAATGCCAAGCTCTGCCTTGAAGTTATGGATGCCTTACATTATCCCAAAGAGAAGATAAAGTTGGTCATGAACCGTGCTTCGGGTGATATGGGAATCAAGATAGACGATGTATCCAACTTCCTGAACCGTGAGATAGATATTGCCATTCCCAGTGAGGGCAGAATTGTAGTTCCGTCCGTCAATCAGGGCAAGCCGTTTATTATGACTAATCCACAGAGCGATGTATCGGAATGCATCAGAAGAATGGCACGAACTGTATTGGATACTGATGAGGAAATAGTGCTTAATGAACGCAATGTATTGAGTAAAATCAAGCGTGCGCTTGTAAGGAGGCGGGCATAAGTGTCGCTCCTCAACAGATTGGGAAAGCCTGCGCCCGGTGATGAGCCGGATAGCTCTGAGCATCGGCATGAAGAATTTAAAAATAATGATGTGCCGCGGGCACCCACAGAAGATGATGAATATATCAAGATACGCAAGCAGATCTACGAGAGAGTTATCAATTCTATTGGCGCAGTGGTAATGCAGGATGAGGATATAGGTAAGCTTCGCTCCAAATTAAGCGATGTCATCTCATCCCAGACCATGCTGGCCGGCCTAGAGATATCTCCCAACGTAAAGGTTAAGCTGATAGCGGATTATATGGACGAGCTTATCGGTCTTGGGCCTATAGAACCCTTTCTCAATGATAGGACTGTCAGCAGGATAATCGTTTCGTCAGAGGACGATATCATGGTTGAGCGGCGTGGAGTGCTTGAGCAAACCGGCAAGCGCTTTAATGATCAGGCTCACCTGGGGCGCATTATTACCAAGATCGCCGATATACTTGGAAGCAGAATTGATTCATCCATACCCACCGTTGAGAGCCGGTTGCCGGATGGATCACGCATCCATATGACTATTCCTCCCCTGGCCGCCAGGCCGACATTAAATATCTCTAAGCTGGCAGATAATCCATTCAAGCAGCTTATAGACCGAACGGCTAAAAAACAGAGCTATGCTGATGATTATTTTAATTTGAAGCATCGTTTACAAGAGCGGCTGATCGCTGAGCTTAGTCCTGAGCTTGGCAAGGGGAAAAAGGATGATGTTCTATACCGGGAAATAGAGAGTATGGTCAATACTCTGATAAACGATGAGGGGACACCGCTTAATAGAACTGAGAGAGCACAGCTTGTAAGTGACCTTCAGGATGAGATACTTGGCCTGGGGCCGTTGGAAACGCTGCTTCGCGATCCGGATATTTCGGAGATCATGGTCAACAGCGCTTACCAGGTATATGTTGAGAAGAAGGGCAAGCTTAAGCCTTCTGATACTCGATTTAAAGATAACGATCACCTTATGCACATCATTGAAAAAATTGTGGCCCCTCTGGGCAGGCGTATAGACGAGAGCAGCCCTATGGTAGATGCTCGCCTGCCGGATGGTTCCAGAGTTAACGCCATCATACCTCCTATGGCATTAAAGGGCCCATGCCTGACAATAAGGAAGTTCTCCAAGGATCCTTTTACCATTGCGGATTTGATAAATTTCGGTACGCTAACACGTGAGATGGCTCTTTTCATTGAAGCCTGCGTAAAGGCTCGTCTTAACATTGTGGTTTCCGGTGGAACCGGATCAGGAAAGACGACCACCTTGAATGTCTTATCAGCCATGATACCTAACGATGAGCGTATAGTAACCATAGAGGATGCCGCTGAGCTGCAGTTACGGCAGGAGCACGTCGTATCTCTGGAATCGAGACCGCCCAATATCGAGGGGAAGGGACAGGTGTTGATCAGGGATCTGGTGCGCAATGCATTGCGTATGCGCCCGGACAGAATAGTGGTGGGCGAAGTGCGTGGCGGTGAGGCTCTGGATATGCTTCAGGCAATGAATACCGGGCATGATGGTTCGTTGACTACGGGTCATGCCAACACTCCTCGGGACATTCTTTCCAGGCTGGAAACGATGGTGCTCATGGCCGGTATGGAATTGCCTGTAAGAGCAATAAGAGAACAGATATCGTCCGCCATAGATTTGATTATTCAGCAGGGACGTTTGCGTGACGGAACCAGGCGCCTTCTCTATATTACGGAGGTATTGGGCATGGAGGGCGATATTATTACGCTTCAAGATGTTTTCGTGTTCGAGCAAAAAGGAGTAGACGCCAATGGAGCGGTCATCGGCCGCTTCCGCCCCACTGGTATACGTCCATCCTTCTATGACAGGATAGAACAGGCGGGCATCAAGCTCTCTCCCGTTATGTTCAGTGATGAAGGAGAAATATAATGCAACTGCCCATCCTATATGTAATCATTCTGGCATCAACCTTTGCAGCCTGTATGCTTCTTACTGTAGGAATCAAATATATCATTTCACTGCCTGAACGTCGTTCTTCAAAGATGCGTCTAAAAAAGTATCTCTCCGGAGAAATGCCGATTGCGGATGTGTACATGGATGAGATAGAATATGATCAGGAGGAAAAAACCAAGAAGCAACGGGTAGATCTCCTGCCATGGCTGACAAAGGTTCTTGCCGATAAAAGCTTTACCGAAAATCTCAACAAAGAGTTGATGCAGGCTCGTCTGGCTCTTAAAGTGTCGGAATTTGTATATATCTGGATTGCGCTTATTTTTATTGCCTTTCTGCTGGGAATACTGATTACCAGAAACATGATCTTTGCCTGCATTTTTGCCGGCATAGCCTTCAGACTTCCCTTTGCCTATCTTAAGCATCTAAAACATAAATGGCTGAATTATTTTAACAACCAGATACCGGATACTCTTGCGCTTATATCCAATTGCCTTAAATCCGGGTACAGCTTCATGCAATCTATAGATATGGTCGCCCGGGAAGCCCTGCCGCCTATGTCGGAGGAGTGTGCCAAGGTTCTGCAAGAGATAAGTCTTGGCAATACAGTAGAGAAGGCTCTGCTGAATATTGTAGAGAGAGTGGGCAGCGAGGATATGGATCTGGTTGTTACAGCCGTAATAATACAACGCGAAATAGGCGGCAGTTTAGCGGAAATTCTAGAGAATATCGCCGATACCATCAGAGAGCGTATCAGAATAAAGGGAGAAGTCAAGACGCTGACGGCACAGGGGCGTTTATCGGGATTTATAGTCGGTAGTCTGCCTGTGGCACTCTTCTTTATTATAAATCTGTTGAACCATGAATATATGTCAAAACTGACTACCGATATCATCGGCTGGCTGATGTTGGGCCTGGGGATAACTATGCAGGTCATCGGCTATATGGTTATTAAAAAACTAGTGGATATCGAGGTTTAAGATGGATCTTGGAGCGTTAATATTTGCTATAGCTATATTTATTGCAGTTTCCTCATTCGTTGTCTTTATCATCAGTGTGCTGGGGCAGCCACGTAGCGCTATAAATCGTCTCAAAGAGGTAAGTAAGGAAGTTCATATACCTACGCTCGAAGAGATGGAGCTAGCAAAGCCTTTCTTAGAACGCATTGTCGGCCCGGCATCCCGGAAAGGCTTGGATTTTGTAGTAAAATATACGCCTCAGCACGTGAAGGATAGAATCAGAAAGCGTCTTGCCATGGCTGGTAACCCGCATAACCTGCACTCAGAGGAATTCTTGGCTATCAAACTTATTACGTTTGTTTCTTTACCGTTAGGTGTACTATTATTCTGTCATATAGTAGGTTTTAAATCTCAACTTACTATGCTCTTTACCATGGTTTTTTTTGTTCTCGGTTTTTTATTGCCTGATTCATATATAAATCAAGCAATAAAGCTCAGGCAAAAGCAAATACAGAACACATTGCCTTATTTTTTAGACCTTATGGTTGTTGGAATGGAGGCAGGTCTGGGGTTTGATGCTGCTGTAAATAGAGTGATTCAAAAAAGCAGAGGGCCCTTAAGTGATGAATTTAATAGAGCGCTTCAAGAGATTCGTATCGGTAAACACAGGCGTGAAGCTATGCGTGATATAGCTAACAGAGCAGGCGTCGATGATTTATCGACATTTCTGGCGGCGATAATTCAGGCTGATGAGCTGGGCATAAGCATTGGAAACGTTCTGCGTGTTCAGGCGCAGCAATTTCGTGTTAAGAGACGTCAGCGCGCTGAGGAGGCTGCCATGAAGTTACCGGTTAAAATGCTTTTCCCACTGGTATTCTGCATCTTTCCGGCAATCTTCATTGTTTTGCTTGGGCCGGCCGTTTTGATAGTCAAAGACATCATGCCCAGCTTGAGCTGGTAATGCGTTACATTGCAATTACATATGAAGGCAAGCCTATAGGAACTAAATTCCTGCGTTGTACTAATATGCTTACAAGGATGCGGGGGTTGCTTGGTCGAGTAGATATGAAGGGTATAGACGGGGCTTATATATCTCCATGCCAGGCGGTTCATACTTTTTTGATGCGTTTTCCCATAGATGTTGTTTTCATTGCCACAGATGGCATGGTGGTTGATATCATCCATAATCTTCAGCCGAATAAGACTACATCTATCAGGCGTAATGCCAGAAGCGTTATAGAACTGGATGCCGGTCAGGCTGAGACGCTTTCTATCAAACTCGGCGGACGCTTTAAATGCGAAATTAGGTCAAGCAAGGGCCTTTGAACTTTAAGCCAATGATGTTATAATACCATGCAGTGATTAAGAGAGTGTTGCTACTGCCGGCGCTTATAGAGCCGGTAAACTGCATTTTGAAGGGGGTAAATCGTTGAGAATCGGTATATTTACCGAATCTTACAGGCCCGTAATTAACGGTGTCGCCACTTCCATAGAGGTCTATAAAAACGAGCTCAGGAAAAATGGACACCAGGTATATATCTTCGCCCCCGATTTTCCCGGCTATGACGCTGACGATGAGTTTGTGATCCGTTGTGATTCCTTTACAATTCCCGGCTATCGTGATTATCCCATAGCTTATCCTTTACCGGGGAAGGTTTTGTCCAGAGTAAAATCAATAGAGCTGGATGTTATACATGCACAGACACCATTTTCCCTGGGTCACATTGGCTTTCATATAGCCGACAGGTTGGGGCTGCCAAGGGTATACACTTATCATACGCTTTATGTAGAGTATGCCCATTACGCTCCGTTTCAACGGCGGAGCGTAAGAAATTTTCTAATGACTTTAAGTAGGAACTTTTGTAATAGAGCAAGCAGGGTATTGACACCTTCGACAGCCATCAAGCATATTTTAGAGAGTTATGGTGTCAATCGACAGATCACTGTGTTACCGACAGGCATCGATGTAGGCTTCTTTGAAAATCTTCATAAGGGTTGGGCTAGAAAAAAGTACGGCATCAGCAATGATGCACCGGTTGTTCTCTTTGCGGGCAGACTAGCCAGGGAGAAGAATATTGATTTTCTTCTGAGAGCTTATAAAGAGGTCGCTACCGCTATGCCGGCGAGCAGATTTCTTATTGTCTCCGGTGGCCCTGATGAGGCCCGGCTCAGGGGGATATCTGATGATTTAGGCCTGAGCAGCAATGTTATTTTCTGTGGTTATCTGCCCAGGGAGGAATTGGCCAAGTGTTATGCGGATGCAGATGTATTTATGTTTGCCTCCAAAACGGAAACACAGGGACTCGTTCTGATGGAATCTTTGGCTGCCGGAACTCCGGTGGTAGCCGTAAACGCCATGGGCGTGACCGATTTTATTAAAGATGGTTATAATGGAATACTTCTGAACGAAAATGAGAGCGAATTTACAGCGGCTGTTCTAGCATTGCTTTCCAATCCGGAGGAACGAGCACGACTGGTTGCAAACGGTGCTAAAGCTGTGGCAGAGTGCTCGATTGCTCGTTGCACAGAGAAGCTTATAACAGTATACGAGGATGTGATTAATCATGGCGCACAGAGAGATCAAGCTCTATATTTTTGACCTTGATGGAGTTGTTTACAGGGGGAGCGAGCCTGTAAACGGAGCAGTAGAGACTATCGGAAGTTTACAAGAAGACGGAAATAAAGTATATTTTCTCACTAATAACGCTACAATGAACAGGCAATCGTTTGTGAATAAGCTAGGCAGAATAGGTATACATACAACTGCTGATTGTGTTATGACGTCTGCCTATGCCACTGCACTCTATCTGGCACGTTCACACCCTGGCTCCAGGGTTATGGTCATTGGTGAAGAAGGCCTGCGGCATGAATTATCCGGTGTTGGTATGAAGATATCTTATGCTCCCGACAAAACGGATTTCGTAGTGGCTGGCCTGGATAAGAGTTTCACTTATAAAAAACTAACCCAGGCACATAGAGCCATTAACCGAGGCGCTGTTTTTATTGCTACCAACAGGGATAATACCTATCCGGTAGAGGGTGAAACAATTCCAGGTGGAGGCGCAGTTGTAACGGCTATAGAGGCATCGACAGGAAAGACACCTATTGTTATCGGCAAGCCTGAAAGCTTTGCTCTGACTCTGATTATGGAGATTACCGGAATAACGCCTGCAGAAACTATTACTATCGGCGACAGGGTTGATACGGATATCATCGGAGGCAACAGAGCCGGGGTGCAAACCGTACTGGTGCTTTCCGGAGTCACGACGGCTGATGAAGCCGCCTTGCTTGACGGGGAGAACCGTCCGGATATTATTATTAAAGATCTAAGTGAGTTGCGCAATAATCTGTGCTAAAATAAATAATATTGGAACAAGGACCGGTATGATTAACGGCCGGTTTATTTGATAATTCTATGTATGCATATGGGGGTAGGTAATGCAAAAGTTTATTTTCGTAACAGGCGGAGTTGTGTCATCGTTAGGCAAAGGAATATCCTCAGCCTCTCTTGGTAGGCTTCTCAGAGCTAGAGGATGGACGGTCACCGTTCAGAAAATAGATCCTTACATAAACGTCGATGCCGGCACGATGAATCCCTATCAGCACGGAGAAGTCTTTGTGACTGATGATGGCGCAGAGACGGATCTCGATCTGGGCCATTATGAAAGATTCATAGACATAAACCTTTCTCGCAACAACAATATAACCACTGGCGCCATCTACGGCAGTGTAATCGCCAAGGAGCGACGCGGAGATTATCTGGGCGGAACGGTGCAGGTCATTCCACATATCACTAATGAGATTAAAGATAGGATATGGACAGTTGCCAGGGAGAGCAATGCCGAAATAGTTATTGTTGAGATAGGCGGTACGGCAGGAGATATTGAGGGACAGCCTTTCCTTGAAGCTATAAGGCAATTTCGTAATGATGCCGGCGAAGAGAATGTTGCCTATATTCATCTTACCCTGGTGCCTCTGCTGGGACCGGCCGGTGAGCAGAAAACCAAGCCTACTCAGCATAGCGTAAGAGAGTTGCGAGCTATCGGCATACAACCTGATATAGTTATTTGTCGCTCCATAGCTCCCCTGTCTGAAGATATGAAAGATAAGATATCACTCTTCTGCGATATAAGAAAAGAGGCTGTAATAGAGGCGCTCGATACGGATATAGTCTACGCCGTGCCTCTGGTATTTGAAGAGCAGGGGCTGGCAAGCATTGTGGCCGAATGCCTTAACCTGCCGGATCGCGAACCCGATTTGAGTGAATGGACGGCACTGATCGAAAAAATCAGGAACCCACAGAAAGAGACAACTATAGCCATTGTCGGTAAGTATATCGAACTTCGAGATGCGTATATCAGTGCCGTTCAGGCATTGAAGCATGGAGGTATTGCCAATGATGCTGCCGTCAATATCAAGTGGGTGGATTCAGAAGATATAGAGGCAGAAGGCGTCAAAAAATATCTATCTGACGTCAATGGTATTCTTGTTCCGGGCGGTTTTGGTGTAAGGGGTATAGAAGGCAAGATTGCAGCCATTAAATACGCTCGGGAGAATAACGTTCCTTTCCTGGGAATTTGTTTGGGATTGCAATGCGCCGTGATCGAATATTCACGCCATGTTTGCAATCTGGAAAATGCTAATAGTACCGAATTTAATGCTGAAACGCCTCACCCTGTAATAATTTATCTATCGGAACAGCAGGATACTGTTGATAAAGGCGGCACTATGCGCCTTGGGCAGTATCCTTGCCGATTGAAGCATGGCACGGTGGCACATAATGCTTACGGAGAGGAGCTAATATTTGAGAGACATCGCCATAGATATGAGGTGAACAATGATTATCGGGAAGCATTGGAAGCTTGTGGTTTGGTGCTATCCGGCGTATCACCGGATAACAAATTGGTAGAGATAGTTGAAGTGCCGGATCATAAGTGGTTTGTAGCATCTCAATTTCATCCTGAATTTAAGTCGCGCCCGGATAGAGTTCACCCGTTGTTCCGTGGCTTTATAAAGGCTTCGCTGATATAGTAAGGCATGCTTATACCTGTCAAGGATGAGAATCCAACCAGACGTTTTCCCTGGGTAACACTGCTTCTCATAGCTATCAATATAATCGTTTATTATCTGCAGATGAGGAGCGGGATAAAAGTGGGAAACCATATTATTGAAAGGTATGCCCTTTATCCTAAAGTTATAAAGGAGAGTGTGCTGCATGGAGAGCCATTAACCTTTACGACGATTGAGAGCATGTTAACGCACATGTTTATGCATGGTGGGTGGCTGCATCTGGGGGGGAATATGCTCTTTCTCTGGATATTCGGCAACAATGTGGAGGATGTTCTGGGGAAGTTGCGCTATTTGGTTTTCTATTTGGGAAGCGGCTTTGTTGCAGCCCTGACACACATAGCGCTGCATTCCTCGTCGAATATTCCGATTATCGGTGCCAGTGGTGCAGTGGCGGGAGTGCTGGGCGGATATATGCTGCTTTATCCGCATGCCAAGGTTGTGACAGCGCTGGTGATACCAATTCCGTTTATATGGGGGCTGATAAGATTTGTTCGAATTCCAGCCATGCTTTTGCTGGGGTTATGGTTTCTGCTTCAGTTCTTCTCGGGTATCGTGTCTCCGCTACAGCCTACAGCAGGTATGCAGGTAGCGTATTTTGCCCATGTGGGCGGTTTTATAGCAGGTATGCTGCTTATAGGTATAATGAAATGAATGTGAGTGGTGTCCTTGGTCTGGGCAGTGATATCGGATATTCATGGTAATTATGAGGCTTTGAAAGCAATAAGGCCGTATTTGCATGCTGCCGATATCATCTATTGCCTTGGTGATGTGGTAGGATATGGCCCGCAGCCAAATGAATGTTGCCGGGTTATTAAGGATTTAAATGCCGAAATTGTTTCCGGCAATCATGATTTAGCTGCGGTAGAGAATTATGATATTGAGCGATTTAACGAGAGAGCCAGAGCTGCCATTGAGTGGACAGCCGAAAATTTGACCGGCCAAAGCAGACGCTTTCTTAAATCTCTTGATAGATATATTATCACTGATAAAGCTACATTTGTCCACGGCTCTTGGCCGGATCCCGATGCCTATGTTTTTAATATCAACGATGCGGCCGTTGCTATGGAGAATCAGCCCACGGAACTCTGTTTTGCAGGTCATACGCATAGGCCGGCGCTATATATGAATTCCGAAAATGGCAGAATAGATAAACTGCCGGTAAGGACCGATATGGCATATAAGCTGATACCGGGACACAAATATTTTATTAATCCCGGTAGTATCGGGCAGCCCAGAGACGGCAATCCGGCTGCCGCTCTTGTGCTGTATGACGACGAAACGCAGACGCTCTCCTTCGTCAGGCAGACATATGATGTACAGGCCGTACAGGCTATGATGAAATCATACTCTTTGCCGCAAAAGCTGATAGAACGTTTGGCACAAGGTTTATAATTCTATGCGTGACATACCGGCTAAAGCAAGATGAAAATCTATTTGCTCATCTGCACGTATTGGCCCCATAGATGCAAAACGCTCACTTTCTACATTATTGGCGGCTACAGGAGCGGTTGCCGGCTTAGGTATGACGGCGTTATGTAATTGTTCATGCCATCGTTGCTGTTCAACGAGCTTTTCCCCCAAGTGGTTACAGACTGAGCAGCGGAAACGGACGTAAACGACATTGGGACCGGAGAGCCGCATATAAGCGCCCATTTGTACAACTTCATCAGCGTCTATAGGGTGTCCACAGATACATGTTACTGGTATTCTCATACAGCCTTCCCCCATTTCATAATATTAGTAATCGATTGGCGCCCTGATTGCATTCATAAATGCGTTTTTGCGTAACAAGAGTGCATTGGGCAGCGCATTAAATACACCGAATATCGTCAGCAAACCGAAAAAAGGCAGTAGACTGCTATACATCCAGAGCACGGCATAAGCGGTAAAATCATTTCTTACTATTCGTATGCTGCCTGCAATTGAACCGATAATGCCGTACCTCCTGTAAATCATTAAAGGTGCTGAGAACATAAGGCTGGTAGCCAGCAACATACCCGGAAGCAGCCCGAGAACGATGGCTGCGATAATAAGGCAGCTGGAGATTGAGGACAGAAACAAGATGTTTATTACGCCTCTGGTTCCCAGATTGATGACATGGTAACGACTGAACGCTTTGGTAGTAAAGATCAGGGAGAGAGGGCCTATAAGTGGAAAAAGCAGCCACCTGGCAGAGCTGAAAGAGAGTAGCATAATAGCGGTCACAAAGACGATAAGCATGATTGCCCAACCTCGGTCATGGTCGCGGAAGGTATTGTAATATATCATCCGTTCTGCCATGATCCTGCCCCTCGCTTCTTACGGTTCCAGATCGTTCATGCTTTATGTATACCCATTATTATATTACTTCTATACTGGAAACAACATATCCTTCATAGTGAGCAACATGCTATAATAATGCAATAGTTGCTTAATTAAGTTAAGGAGATATTATGAAAGCTGTAGCTACAAACAGGAAGGCCTACCATGATTATTTTATTCTGGAAGAAGTTGAAGCAGGCATTGTTCTAACCGGAACGGAGATAAAATCCGTCCGTGACAGCAAGGTCAATCTGCACGATAGTTATGCCAGAGTAGAGAATAATGAAGTCTTTCTTTACAATATGCATATCAGTCCGTACGAAGCAGGTAATCGCTATAACGTAGATCCTCTAAGACGCAGAAAATTGCTGCTGCACAAACAGGAGATAAGGCGTCTTATAGGTAAGGTTAAGGAGAAGGGGCTCTCTTTAGTGCCCCTTAAAATATATATCAGCAACCGCGGCCTGGCCAAGATTACTCTGGCTCTGGTCAAGGGTAAGAAGCTTTATGATCGGCGGGAAACGCTGGCTAAGAGAGATGCCGATATGGAGATAGCCAGAGCCATAAAAGAACGCCAAAAAGGATAGCGGTTTCTGGTAAAGCCGGCAAACGAGAATAGTTTAGAGCGCATGTCATATGGGTAAAATGGAATCCGAAAGGAGACGTGGATCGCATTGAAGATAGATTTTTTGCCCTTGTTTTTTTTGGCCCTGGGTATAACGGTTCTGACATTTCCTGATATATTTGCATATCTAATAGGGTTAGGCATGATAGCCTGGGGCATAAAGGGTATACTCACAGCTAAACGAGTTTATAGAGAAAGGAGGGAGAGTCGATGAGTTTAGATGACCTGGGCATAAATGCTAAAGTAAAAGCAAAGATAGCTGCTGATGACCAGCTGGATATCTTTGACATCAACGTTGATACTGAGGATGGGATTGTTTATCTACGGGGCATAGTGGATACTTTGGATAATAGAGACAGGGTATCTGAATTGGCTTGGGATGTAGATGGAGTGGAAGATGTTGTTAATGAGGTTATCGTCAGATAAGCAGACAAAGCTTTAGATGCAGATTATATGTTATTTTGAAGGCGGGTTGCATACCCGCCTTTTGGCTTTACATTCACTTGCTTATAGTATAAAATTAGCTGTGCTAAATCGACTGGGAGATGTGCTTGAGTAATGGCATCGGAACGAGTGGAGGTAACTAACTGGGGTAGGGCGGCGATACTCTTTTTCAGTGTGCTACTGGGTATCTGGATCGTCTATTCCCTGAAGAGCGTTCTCCTGCTGATTGCCCTGGCGTCTCTTGTGTCCTATGTATTTAGACCTCTGGTCAACCTCTTCGCATCCTGGAGTATACCCAGGCTGACAGCCGTGCTGATAGCATATCTGATAGGAATACTGCTTATAGCGCTTCTGGTTTTTCTGATAATACCGCCGCTGAGCAAGCAGTTCATAACATTTACTGCCGAATTGCCCGATTACCTCAATGGATTGCAAAAAGTTTACGGCAATCTGTTACAGCGGTTGAATATAGGGCAGCAGCAATTTCTATCATCCTCACAAATGGCTGCAAGATTGACTGGCATACTCAGCAGTCTTTTACAGCAAGCGCTGTCCGGGATACTGGGGATTGCAGGTCTGATTATAATTCCCATTTTATCATTCTTTATGCTGCTTAGCGGTCCGGCAATGTGGGACGCATTTATCTATATCCTGCCGGATAAGCGAAAAGATGAGATAATAGATCTGGCCGTTGCTACCAATAATCTCCTGGGGAATTATATAACAGGGCAGCTTCTCCTTATTGCCAGCATAGGCTTTTTAACCACCGTGGGGCTGTTGATAATGGATATACCCTTTGCCCTTGTGTTGGGACTGTTAGCGGCAATGTTGGAAGTCATTCCCAGCTTAGGACCTATAATGGCCGCTGTTCCAGCTATTTTACTTGCCTTTAGCACTAAGGGCTGGCTTTTTGCTCTTGGTATAGCCGGCTTTTATATCTTTGTTCAGGCAATTGAAAGCTATATACTGGCGCCTACTATTCTGGGAAGATCTGTTGGATTGGATCCATTGCTAATAATTTTGGCCGTCATGATTGGCGGGCATTATGCCGGTATTCTTGGCGCCCTTGTCGCTATACCGGCAGCGGCGGTTTTGAAGCCGATTATTATTTACTATGTTCGGCAATATAAAGAGCGTCGGATGGCTCTTACAGCAGATAATAATAAATCCTGCTCTGCGGCTGGCTCCGATAATTCAAACCCTGGATAATAGCCTCACGCCAGGCCGTGATCTTGTTTAGCATTTGGTACAAAAGGGTAAGTAAACCCCAGAAATTTCTGGAGGTGATTTGCTTGAGAAAAGCTGTTACTCTATTGATTACAGCAGTTCTCTGTTTTACAATCTTACTTAAATGCTGTGATGCATCGTCCAATGATATCAGGCTGAAAGATCTGGTTATCTTGCGCTACAGAGTTTCTGCCGCTGGTATGACACCTCTGCAAAGAGCCGTGGAAACCAGAAAACGAATGGTTACAGCTATTAACGGCGCCCCGTTGAGATCCCATAGAATAACTCTATCTGCTAGAAACGGAATGCCGGTCATTGTAGCCAACGGCGTAGTATTGGCTACTGTAACGCCGGCTGATGCTGGAGCCAATGCTACAACGCAGATGGATGTAGCACGGATATGGCATAGGAATTTTCAGATGCGTCTACCAGGATACCAGGCATGGTCTAGATATAACAGGTAGAAAGAAGGCCTCAATAACATAAAGAGGAGGACGGTTTGCTCCGTCCTCCTCTTTATGAACATTTAATAGAACATTTAACGCTATCTTAGAATATAACTTTTTCGGTTTCCTTATCAAAGAGATGTATCTTAGAGGCATCGAAGTATATGTCAGAGGTGGTACCCATCCTTGCACAAGTTCCTGCATCTACGGAGGCGGTCAGATTGCTACCGCCAATACTCAGATAGAGGAAGACATGTGATCCCATAGGCTCTATCACTTCAACACCGGCCTTGATAGGATAATCATTAAGCGGTGATTTCAGGGTACTCATATCATAAATATCTTCCGGCCTGATACCCAAAATAGCTTCCTGGTCTATATACCCTCTGGTCAGATCGAGGAATTCTTCAGAAATTCCAATCGCAAAGCCTTCGCCCTCGAAGGTCGTCACATTGTTTTTAGAAACCACCTTGCCGTTAAGGAAGTTCATGGCGGGACTGCCGATGAAGCCGCCGACAAAAACATTGTTGGGCGCATTATAAAGCTCCAGAGGAGATGCCACTTGCTGAATGACACCATCGCGCATAATAACAATCCTATCACCCATGCTCATGGCTTCCGTCTGATCGTGTGTAACGTAAATGGTTGTTATGCCTAAACTGCGGTGGAGTTTTATCAATTCCGCTCTTGTCTGGACCCTGAGTTTGGCATCGAGGTTGCTAAGAGGTTCATCCATGAGGAATACCTTCGGCTCACGAACGATGGCTCTACCCAGAGCAACACGCTGACGCTGTCCGCCGGAAAGCTCTTTTGGTTTGCGATTCAACAGATGCTGTATGCCCAGTATTTCAGCCGCATTATACACTTTTTGCTTGATATCCGCTTTGCTGTATTTTCTGAGCTTCAGGCCGAATGCCATGTTATCATAGACACTCATATGCGGATAGAGGGCGTAGTTCTGGAAGACCATGGCGATATCCCTATCCTTGGGCGGTATGTGGTTTACCAGAGTATCTCCAATATAGATCTCTCCGCTGGAGATCTCTTCCAGGCCGGCAACCATTCTAAGGCAGGTAGTCTTGCCACAGCCGGAGGGTCCTACCAGAACGAGAAACTCCTTATCTTTTATCTCAAGATTGACATCGGATACTGCTGTTACGTTACCAAAATTCTTAGTAACATTTTTCAAGATAACCTCTGACATTAAAGTGCCTCCCCCAAGTAATCCGTTCTTTTATAAAACAAATAGATATATTACGTACAATATGTTCGATATTTTAACATATTATAGTTCTACGGGGAAGCAGTAAAATCCTCTTTACAGCGTTATTTGCCACTATATATATATATTCCCTTGCCATAGCTCCTGAGTAAGGAAAAAGCTGAAATCCTTATCCGAGCTGGCAAGCGCCTGTAAGATGTTTAAAAAATCGTAACTGCGGGTATATTTCGAATATGTTGTTGGGCACCATTAACAGTAAAAAAGCATAAAAATATATTCCAGGTATAAAGAGTAAATTCCTAAAGCGATATTATTAATATCGCTTTGTTCTCAGGAGGTAAAATGAAAGGAATAGAATTTGGTATCGATGGCTGGATGGCTGTAATCGCAGATAAGTTCACCTTTGATAACGTGCGGCTGGCGGCACAGGGGATTGCAGAGTATCTTAAAGAAAGGGTAGAAGAAGAGATTAAAATAGCTGTAGGTTATGATACCCGCTTTCTTTCCGATAATTTTGCTGAAGCGGTAAGTGAGGTTCTGGCAGCCAACGATATCCGTGTCAATCATTATTATACCGCTTGTCCTTCGCCGCTGATTTCATATCTGGTAAAGAGTGATCAATTGAGTGGCGGAGTGGTGGTAACCGGAAGCCATAAGCCTCCCCGTTTTAATGGAATTAAGTTTAAAGCATCCTATGGCGGCCCCGCATCAACAGATATGGCACGCCGTATTGGAGAAAAGATAGCCGTTTTAGGGGATAAAGATATCAAGCGTACGCCCATAGTGGAAGCCATAGAGAGCGGTAAGGTAGTGATTGAAAATGGCGACAAGGAATATCTTAATCATCTGCTGAGCCTGGTGAATACGGATGCTATAAAGTCATTTGCGCCTGCTATAGTGGCCGATCCAATGCATGGTGCCGGAATAGGCTATCTGTCGGACCTGCTGAACCGTGCCGGCTGTATGGTTTACAACATAAGGGAAGATCTTAATCCCATCTTTGCAGGTGTAAATCCCGAGCCCATTGCTCGTAACCTGGAAGAGCTCTCCCAGGAGATGAAGAAAAGTGAGGCAGCGGCAGGCTTTGCTGTCGACGGTGATGCAGATCATCTGGGTGTAATGAATAGCTGGGGTGGATATATATCGCCACAGCAGGTATTTCCTTTGCTGCTGCTTCATCTTATCAGAAATAAAAACTGGAACGGTATAGTGGTAAAAACAGCAGCCGTCACCTCCATGATAGATAAAATCGCCAATATGTTGAATTTGAGGGTGCGTGAAACGCCGGCGGGCTTTCAAAATATAGCCGCGCTCATGCTGGAAGAGGATTTTCTTATAGGTGGCGAAGAGAGCGGCGGATACAGCTTCAAAAACCATATACCAGAACGTGACGGCCTGCTTTCCGCTCTAATGCTGACCGAGATGATGGCCATGGAACACCGCACTATAGCTGAGCTGCTGAACAGCCTTTATGATGAATTTGGCGCTCTTTATTATTATGAACGCAGCCTTCATGTACAGACAAGGGATACTTTGATAGATGACTTGAAAGCCAGAGCTCCCGGTGTTATTGCCGGCGTTAAGGTTAGCGATATAAGGATGGAAGACGGCATAAAGTACATTATGCGTAATGGTAACTGGCTTCTGATAAGAGCATCCGCTACAGAGCCCATTGTTAAAGTTTATGCAGAAGCCGGTGATATAACGGAGGCACAAGAATTACTAGATGCAGGGGGGGAGATGATCGGGGCGGAGGCTACTATTGAGCCGATAGCACTCGAGATTTGATTATGAGCGTTGAAGATCTGAGCATGTTTAAATTTTTGTACTCTGTTCTGAACAGGGTGCATGTCGCCTATGTGGGAACATATCCACCTCGAGAATGCGGCATAGCCACCTTTACTCAGGACCTGACCAGTGAGATTGACAAATTTACGCCTTTCTCCAAATCCAGAATTGTAGCCATGAATGATCGGGGAGCCATATATGCTTACGGCGATAAGGTCTTTATTCAGGTGGACAGCTCCGATGAGCAGGCGTACATAACAGCCGCCGAGGCGCTGAATAAGTCTAATGTGGATCTGGTTAATATTCAGCATGAGTTCGGTATATTTGGAGGTGAATACGGCGAATACCTTCTTACTATGCTGAAGCATTTGCGTAAGCCGGTGGTAACCACTCTTCATACAGTACTGCCTAATCCCGCACCTAAAATGCGTGATATTGTGCAAAAAATAAATTATCATAGCCAGGCATTGGTGGTCATGGTCAAGAAGGGTGCCGAGATACTCTTCAGTGATTACGGTCTGGATGCCGATAAAATGTATCTTATTCCGCATGGTGTACCCAATGTCCATCGCTGGCCGTCAATGCCGGTCAAGAAGCGTCTCGGACTGGGAACGAAGACCATAATGTCCACCTTTGGCCTGATTAATAGAGGAAAAGGCATAGAACACGTTATTGATGCTTTGCCGGCTATTGTGGATAAACACCCCGACATCATTTATCTAATCCTTGGGCAAACGCATCCAGGTGTCCGGCGACATGAAGGAGAGATTTACCGGGATATGCTGCTGCAGAAGGTACATGACAATGGCCTTATTAATCATGTGCGCTTTAATAATCGGTATATGACGAAGAAAGAGCTGGTTGATTATCTGCTGGCCACCGATGTCTATGTTACGCCGTATCTGAGCAAGGATCAGATATGCAGCGGCGCCCTGGCCTACGCTGTAGGAGCAGGAAAAGCCATCGTCTCCACGCCGTATCTCTATGCACGCGAGGTATTGGCCAACGGCAGGGGCCTGTTAACGGAGTTCGAGTATCCGGATGGGATTGCCGAGTGTGTTTGCAATATCCTTGGATCTCCGGAATTGCGTCAGCAGATGGAACTGAAAACTTTTAAATACGGCCGGAAGATGAGCTGGCATAATGTAGCCATTGATTATCTGGATCTCTTTGATCGCATTCTAAGTTTTTCCAGTCGTCTCAACGAAAGAATGATTAGCAGGAGGCTGAAAAGCAAGATATGATTTGCAGGGAGAGGACAATGGCATATTTAAAAATAAATATGGAACATGTGCGCACCCTTACCGACGACACAGGTATCTTTCAGCACGCCAAATATTCTGTACCCCATCGGTATCACGGCTACTGTACTGATGACAACTCGAGAGCCCTGCTGGCGGCTGCCAGGCATCACGAAATTACCGGAGACGAATCCTGTATGGATATCTTGACAGTCTATATCTCCTATCTGCATCACGCCCAGATGTCAGATGGACGTTTCCATAACTTTATGAGCTTTGGTCGGGAGTTTCTGGATGAGCATGGCTCAGAGGATTGTTTCGGCAGGGTTATATGGTCCCTGGGCTACGTCTTAGCATCCAATCTGCCGGACAGGGTACGGCTGCTGGCCTGGCATATCTTTGAAAAGGCCAGGCCCAGGTTGAAAGAACTGAAATCGTTACGAGGAAACGCCTATGCGCTGGTGGGGCTGAGCCACTTTGCTGAATCCGAATGGGCAGACATAACGGTTATTAAAGAGATAGAGCGAAGTATCAATATTCTGGTAGGCGAATATGCCAGGACGCGTGATCACAAATGGAGATGGTTTGAGGATATTATGGCCTACTCCAATGGCCTGTTACCATACTGCCTACTGACGGCAGGGACAGCTATAGATGACGGCAAGGCTCTGAAGACAGCCTATGAAAGCCTGGATTTTTTGAGTGAGGTCACCATACCCGCCGACATACTGGAGATGGTAGGTTGTGATGGCTGGTATCCGCGTGGCGGCATTAAAGCCGTCTTTGATCACCAGCCGGTGGATGCCATGATGTCGGTTTTGGCTTATTGTGAAGCCTATGATCTGACCGGCGACACTGCCTACAAACGTCTGGCTGATATCTCCTTTCAGTGGTTTATCGGCAATAATGTGCTCTCCGTCAGGATGTATGATCCTTTAACCGGCGGCTGTTATGATGGATTGACAGCCAAAGGCCCCAATCTTAATCAGGGAGCAGAATCTACGGTGTCATTTGTTATATCACAGCTTAGGATGCTTGAAATGCTGGGTGATGAATATGGCGAGTATTTCCTTGCCGCTACCAAATCTCCGGTTGCCAATGTCAGAAAAATGTAGTAATATTTGCAAGGTAATTGAGTGCGCCTTTAGCTCAGTGGATTAGAGCGTCTGACTACGGATCAGAAGGCCGCAGGTTCGAGTCCTGCAAGGCGCGCCAGACTTTTTCAGTATTCATGTGAGTTTTGGACACGGAAATATTTCAAATTACACATAAATATGCAAAATGATCTTTCTTTTAGTTTGTCTGTAGGCAAGCTGGTTTATATCGTCATGGAACAACAACAGCCCGTATTCTCCGACCTCTTTGCATACGTTATCCTTATTTATTATTTGCTATGATGCCTTAAAGATGATTTTCAGCTCTTTGCTCGTGAGAGCCGGGATAGAATTGCAAATGCAACGACAGCTTATCGGACGGCTTTGGAAAATACAATTGGAATAGGGAGGGAGGAACATTTTATGAAATGGCATACAGTATATCATTGGATGGAGACTGCCAGGCAGAGGGAATTCATCAATATAACCGGCATGGTGGAGGATGCCGTCAAGGAGGCCGGCATCAGAGAGGGGATGGCGCTGGTCAGCGCCATGCATATCACTTCCGGTGTTTTTGTCAATGATGAAGAGGAAGGCATTAAGGCGGATTTTATGGAATGGGCCGAGTCTCTGGCGCCGTTCAGGCCTGATTATCAGCATCATCGTACTGGAGAAACAAATGGCGATGCTCATCTGAAAAGCCTTCTCTTTCACCACCAGGTCATGGTTCCCGTAACCAACGGCAAGCTTGATCTCGGGCCTTGGCAGCAGATCTTCTACGCTGAATTCGATGGTCGCAGACGCAAACGATTATTAATAAAGGTGATGGGCGAATAGCGCATGACTCCTGATAACGGGTGGTGATCTTCCTCGTTTCGGATTTATTGCAGGCGGGTAATGATAAGAAACTGCAATAACAGCGAGGAGGTGTTATTATGTGGGGACATCATCATCATAACAACATGCATCATGGTAAAATGAAGATGTGCATGATCCTGGGACTGGTCGGAGGAATTTGCTTTTTAATGCGGTTGATGCTTGTTTCCGGAATAATCGCCGGCATGGCCAGCAGGTGTGGGATGCGGCGTGGAGGTATGCATCTTTGTTCTGTATGCGGTAAATATCATGGCATGACGGGTAGACGTGAAGATAGGATTGGGATGCTGCGCGAAGAGTTGCAAGAGATGCAACGACGGTTGCAGAAACTCGAGCAAGGATGAGCGGAAGTATCAATAGAAACGGGAAATCAAACCT
>JAQUEL010000080.1 GCA_028685295.1 bacterium | reverse complement strand
ACATCATCGCCAACCTGCTTCTGTTCCGGGATGGATTCCCCAGTGATGGCTGCCTGATCTACGAAAGAATTACCATGGGTGACTGTGCCGTCAACAGGTATTTTTTCTCCCGGCCTGACGACAACAATATTCCCAACCTCTATATCCTCGGTAGACATGATCACTTCTTTGCCATCTTTTTTTACAAGTGCTTCTTTCGGCATCAACGCTACGAGCGAACTGATCGCCTCCCTTGCCTTATCAACAGCATAGGATTCGAGCACATCGCCCAGCGAATAGACGAATATCAGTATCGATGCTTCCGACCACATCCCCAGTATCATCGCTCCGCCTGCTCCTATGAGCATGAGGAGATGAATGGTGAAGGTGAGGTTCATCAAAGCGCGGATTGCTTTGCGGGCCGGATAAAAGACTCCGACGGCTACGGCGAGAACAAATATCCCATTATAGATCAGCGGCGGAGCACCCATAAGGTACTGGGCGGCAAATCCGATGAGTGTGACCAGACCACAGCCATATAGAGCCAACTGCTGCTTTTCTCTCCACCATGTACTGCGTTCCTTGCGGGTCTGCACCAAAGAAGCATTCATTCCCGTTTCAGGAATCGATCTGATGATGTCCTGAACTGAAACTTGAGCTGGGGTGTAGAAAACACGGACCTGGTTGGATACGGTATTAACATCATAGCTCTCTACGCCCGCAAGAGAGCCAAGTTTCTTTTCTATTAGGCTTGCCTCATTAGAACCATTCATGCCATGGATATTAAGGGTGATCGCCTCCATGCCACGTTTATTTTCCTGTTCTTGCACTGTTATCCCTCCTTATATCTCTGTAGCGCATCTACGAGTATCGTCAATGATTCGCGAATTTGGTCAACTTCTTGAGGCTCAATTTCTCTCAAAATGTTATTTAGATTTAAAGTGTACTGCTTTACAATTCCAGATAAAGTTTCCCTTCCTTTTTCTGTTGTCAATACACAGCATAAACGTCCATCAACAGGGGAATCCGCCCGTATTGCATACCCTTTGCTTTCTAAGCGGTCTATGATTTTACTTGCTCCGCTTTTTGTGAAATTGATCGCATTGCCTATTTCCTGAATTGTAATTTCTTTGCATTCATCGATTTTTTTCAGTGTCATAAATTCAATCAGGGATAAATCCCCACAGCATTCACCGTTGAATCCATGGTTTCCGAAACGCCAAGACAGCTCTTGGATCAAATCATATATTTCTGGTATGTTTTTATTCATTGCCTACCCTCCATTCTAATTTTGGTTTGCATTATCAACTATTATACCGCGGATGGTTTCCGTCGTCAACTATTTTTATTATATGAGATATGTCTAAAAAAAGTGCCTGTAATTATCAAGGGTTTCATCAAGGACATTGAGAACTGCCCACTTGCCATCGACGAGTTCGACGAAAAGCTGCGGCTCCCTCGGTCAAGGTTATAAGGTTGCCAAGGTATCCGGCTCACCCTCGGGCGGGCTGCTTTTCTTCCAGAATCTTTATTTTTAACGGCTCTGGTGTATCGTTAAAAGATAGCCCGATTTTCGGTGCAAATTTTAACGATTACCTTTCTTTTAACGATTTGCCCATGCAGCTGCCCCGAAAACCGCTATGGTTCGTGCCAAGTGTCCTCCGGAAACGACTATTCTAAAACATCAACTATTGATACAAGGCAGAAAGAATAAAGCCCGAAAGTGGCTTATTTCAAGCACTTTCGGGCAAACAAAAAACCACCTACAGACAAAATTCATTTTATCAATAGATGGTATTTGATTTGGTGGAGGCGAGGGGATTCGAACCCCTGTCCGAAAAGGCTGTCATCGGAGCTTCTACGAGTGTATCCTGCGCTTTGAGTTTCGCCTTGTCCGCTCCCGCAGGCGGGATAGAACTACAGCTATCCTGTAAAGTTTCCCCTCGGGCTTACAGGAATAGGCCTTTGGGTAGTCGATCTTAGTTGATGCCCCGCTCGGCCCGATCGACGTAGCCGGAAGGACAGGCGCTTATATTAAGCGGCCAGAGCCAAATTATCGTTGGCGTTTATAGTTTTCCCACAGTTTAACGAGCTTATGGAACCTCGACTCGCTACTCCGACCCCATCACTTCCCGTCGATACCTGTCGCCCCCATGATGAAGTCACTTCATAAAGCATACCATACCGGTATGCTTTGTCAATCAAATTCGGGCAGCTTCAATCCGCTCAGTTCTGCATACGGCAAGATACTCTTCATCATCTTTTCGAAAGTATCCGGCCGCAGTGATTGTGCGCCATCGGAGAAGGCATGAACCGGATCGGTATGCACTTCAATCATCAGGCCGTCGGCCCCGGCTGCCAGAGCAGCCTTGGCTATCGGCTCCACCAGGCGCCATTGTCCGGTGGCATGGCTGGGATCGGCAATTACCGGTAGATGAGTAAGGTTATGCAGCAGCGGTATGGCATTGATATCGAAGGTGAAGCGAGTAGCCGTCTCAAAGGTACGGATGCCACGCTCGCAAAGAATGACATTGTAATTGCCCTCCGATAAAATGTACTCGGCGGACATCAGAAATTCCTCCACAGTAGCGGACATGCCTCGCTTCAACATTACCGGCTTGCGGATACCTCCCAACCGGCGCAGCAAGGCAAAATTGCTCATGTTTCTGGCTCCTACCTGAACGATATCTGCATATTCGGCTACCAGATCCACGTCTTCAGGCGCTATGACTTCAGTAATAATCGGCAATCCGGTCTCTTCCCCGGCCCTGGCCATCAGCTTGAGGCCTTCCTCTGCCAAACCCTGAAAAGCATAGGGCGAGGTACGCGGCTTAAAGGCTCCGCCACGTAAAACGTTGGCTCCGGCGGCCTTTACCCGTCGTGCGGTTTCCAGTAATTGCTCTTCGCTTTCCACGGAGCACGGCCCGGCCATGACGGCCAGATGACCTCCGCCTATTTTAAGACCATTAGCCAGTTCAACGATGCTGCGCTCTTGTTTGACCTCGGTGCTGGCCAGCTTAAAGGGCTTCAGAATAGGGATAACCTGCTCTACGCCGTCAAAGCTCTCCAGCGCCTGCAGCCGTGCCTTGCCCCTTTCATCTCCTACGGCGCCAACCACCGTTCGATCGGTGCCGCGTATGACGTGAGGATCATAGCCAAAAGCCTTGATCTCACCAATTACAATTTGCAGCTGCTCTTCAGCGCTGCCGCGCGTCATGACTATAATCATATCCCTTTGCCCTCCCTTGCCGATATCACTGCTTAAATTGTTTGACGAAAAATCTGTCGAAAAAATAGAGATAGGTTTATTCTACGGAGAAAGGAGGCATACGTCAAGAAGAGAACGAGGAAACTGGCGATCACTGGGATATTCGGGTGCGTTTACAGGTTTAGGCGCTGAGGCGCTAAGGTATAACAAAAGGCAGGCCCGGTAACGTTACCCATTACCAGGCCTGCCTTCAACATAAATTGTTGCGTTTATATCCTTAATCCCTCTTGTTCTGCCTGTGACACTCCTCTATCACCGCTATCTGCTGCCGCACATGCTCCAATTTAACCTCCAGAGGAGCGCCGTTTATCAGCGCATCATAAATATTGTTATAAAATTTCCTGGCCATGGTATAGAAAAGATTGGATTCCTCTTTCGGCACGTCCCAGCTCTCTTCATACCATTTCAATTCCTCGCCACAGTAGCCCGGTCCGGGTAAAGGATCTCTGATTAAAGCCTGATGCGGCACATCTTCAGGATTAAAGTACTTCCAGTCGATATGCGTCATGTTGCCGGTAAGACCGCCTCTGGTACCGAATACCTGATAAGTATATGACGGATAAGCACAGCATGAGGATATTTCCAAATCCACTGTTGGTTTGCCCTGACGATGCATGATAAGCTTGACATGATCTTCGGCATCGCCGAAAGTGTTATCCGTTCTATCCATCAGGCATAATACCTGAGGCATAGCATCACGCCCGACAAAATGCAGGGCCTGATCCAGCGGATGGGGACCGGTATTAAGCAAATTACCGCCATCCATATCCTGCAGCGTCTGCCAATCCCATCTGCGAGCAAAACCGTTGAAGGCAATCTTGACCATAACTATACGTCCCAGTAAACCGGAATCGATAACCTTATTTACCTGCAGATAGTAAGGAGCAAAACGCGATTGTTGAAAGACGGCAAAGAACTTACCCGCTGCCTTAGCCTTTGCGATCAGCATATCCACATCAGCAGCCTTACGAGCCAGCGGTTTCTCTGTTAATACATTGAAACCGGCATCCAGTGCTTCAGCAGTTATAGGAACATGCAGATGGCTGGGAGAAGCATTAACAACCAAATCCAAGTCATCACGCTTCAACATCTCTTTGTAATCAGTATAGGCAGCATAGCCGAACTCCTCTTCGGCTCTACGGCAGCGGTCCGCCAACGAATCAGCTACCGCCACCACCTGATATTTATCGGAAACCAGCTTTCTAAATGACTGGTCGTGAATCTCCCGGCCGCTCCTGCCCTGGCCTATGATACCTACTCTTATTTTCTTCATGATTATGCAACCCCCATAGCTTCTGTTTTTCCACTCTTAAAGGAGCGCTCTGCTGCATCCAGCATAGCCATAACCTCGAAGGTGGTTCCCAAAGAGATCGGCGCTTTCCCCGTTCGGAAGAATTTCTCTATCTCGAGAAGCAAATCGGGATAATGCCGGCTCATATCCACTACGTAGGGCACCGCCTTCTCTTTACTGCGCAGACAGCCGCCGTATATGCCGGCTCCTACGGTGAGCTCCACTACACCACGGCGTCCATCGGCATATTCCACCACGGAGACCACTCCGGCTTTATCCTCTACGGTCTTAACTGCGGCTGCACCCGCTCCCATGGCCCGCTGCAGCATTTCAAAGGAATGGACTCCATACCAAACTATAGAACTGCCTGCCGGAGCCACGCCCAACGGTCCGTAAGTAGTAGTAAAATAGGGCTCAGGCATCTGTATACAGGCTTCCAGCAGCTGAGGCACAAAGCGCAGTGTCGATGTAGAAAACACCTTCAAGCTTTTGCTCTTTGCCAGATCATAGATCTTTCTGCCATCCTCAATATTACCGGCCATGGGCTTATCCAGGAATATCGGCTTACCCAGATCGGCACAGCGTTTGAAATAATCCAGATGATAGGCAGGGTCATTGATCTCCAGCATTATAGCATCGCAATCGGCTACGGCTTCATCAAAATCCGTGGTCACTTTTACGCCCCAGCCTTCCATCTGCTTCTGCCGGGCATCCAACCCTTCCTCACTCTGGAAAGGTGTAGGAAAGCGTAGACAACTTATCGTTCTCAACCCCGGAACTCTCTTCTCGGCAGGGCAATCAGGAGATTGCATCAGCTCCGTAAACACCACACTATGACTGGTATCCAAGCCGATTACCGCCACCTTGATCTCTTTACCGTCCAGCATTGATCTTCCTCCCATCGAATATATATTCATCAGCCTTTAAAGACCTTGACTATAGTATAAGGCCGTCAGTTCTTCAGGTCTTTAAAGAGAAGCGCCTTTATTTTCAAAATACCGACTTATTCTTCAATTATTGCCTGATATTATTGATATATTAAAAGATTCAACGCGCTGATTGTAGCATTTTGACGCTCCTTGGGATAAGCCCGCGTGGTTCTCTACAGGTTTTCCTATAGTAGTAATGGGAATATATAAAAATAATTCATAACTCGTTATGATTGTTATGTGCTATAATTAGGTTAGAAATAGGTATGCATTCCGTTGGGCATACATACATCAGGTTGATCGGAGAGAATCCAACCATGGGCCGTAATACAACGGTATTGATAAAAACTGCCGCTATAACTGTAATTCTGCTGCTGTTGCCGGCTACAGCCAGGATAGAATACGAAAATAAATTATATGTCATGGCCAGAGAAGGCTTTTCTATTGCTATTTTCGATAGTTATTACTATACCTTGCGTCCTGATGAGAGCCGAAAATGGCATGCCGCTCTGTCTAAAGCACAGCCTTCCACAACCATACAAAGCGGTATGGAACATAGAGTGGTAATGGCTTTAAGAGATGAAAACGCCGATAAGAATTATAATTCGCAGCGCGCACGGCTGGCTGCTAAAAGGTTTCACCTGCGCAATCCTGAACTGTTGTACGCCATTACCGAGTTCGAACGCAGTTACGCCAATATCTGGACGGATCTGCAGAACTATGCCTGTTCCAAAGGATTACCTATCGGCAAGACCTTCGGACCCTTGCAAATGAGCATTGTCACAGCTAAAAACATAGAGAAGAAATTCCTATCCGATCCCGATATTCCCAATGAACTGAAGCAACATCTTCTACCTGCTATCAGCAGCGATAGCGAGTGCCGTCAACGCTTGCTCAATGAACATTGGGCATACAGCTATGCCGCCGCTTGGGTCTATCTCTGGCAGAAACGGCATCCCAACGCTCCCCTGATGGATTTTATCATCACCTGGAACGATACCGAGACTTTCAAGAGCTATTGGTTCAACGAGGCTCCCAGGCTTTTGAATATGCCGGAAACGTAAGTTTGGCCGCCTGCTTCAGCCCCTGAAATTCAAGCAGTGCTTAAATTTCATATAAATACACTACCGTCACTCCCAAGCCACCTTCAAAGATATCGGCGGGACGCCATGATTTTACATGAGGATGTTGATCCAGGAACTTTCTGACCTCCCGGCGCAGAGTGCCGCCATGCCGCCCGTGAATGATTCTAACTGTGGGCAGACCTGCCAGAAAGGCATCATCCAGATATTTATCCAGAAGAGAAAGCGCCTCAGACACCGTCAGATGCCTGAGGCTGATCTCTCTTTCCACACAGCCTTTCTTTAGATGATAAAAGGGATTGTTATGCTCCATCAGCGCTTGATTCGTCTAAAGCCGGAACATTCCACCACTTCTACAGGCTCTATTTTATCTAATAAAAGATTCATCCCGATAGTATCGCTGGAAATATGTCCGGCAATAACTACGTTGAGGTGCGCTTCATCGGCAGCTTTATAATTCTCTTCACCGATATGCATGCCTACAATGGTGCTTACGCCGGCACGAACCAGCGCCGCCATGTACTCTTTGGGGCCACCGGTACCGCCCGTCATATCCACCTTAATCTTGCCGGATCGGCGCTTGCCATCACCCAATACTATCCTGGGACCGGCATTGTTTTTACTTGCTATATCGTACTCCGGTATGCTATTAAGCAGCTCGATCAGATCATCCAGGTAGTAAGGCTCTGCGGCATCGAGCTGCTTTTGCAGATATTCGGTAACCATGTTGTCACAGGGAGTGTGGATGCACATCATTGGCAAGTTCAGCAGCCTGGCGGCATCAACGGCTCTTTGGTGATTTGCAGGCATAACGCGACGCTCAACCTCGCTTATTCTGCCCGGCAGCACCGCCTCGGCTACAGATACGGGCACGCCATATCCAGCCATAATATCCGCCTGCATATGCATAACCTGGTAAAACTGAGCCATGGCACTTCCTTCAGGATGGTGAGCCAGAATAAGGTCGATGCCGGCACCCTTTTCGTTCAGCCGTTCAGCCAGCATAACTTCCCCTATCTCCATATCGATACCGGCAATCAAGCATTTTACTTTCAGGTCGGGATCGCCATAAAGCAGCCGGGTATCGGCATACGGATTGGTGAGCCTCTCTTTATCAAAACGTTCCTTCTTTGCCTCAGGCAAGGCTTCATAATCCTGCCTGACCTTTTCCATATAGCGATATACCTCCGGCAGGCCTCTCGGGTCGGCCTCCATCCCTGCGCGTACGGCTGTTTCATAGATCGTTCCCAATTTCATAATTATTTACCTCCTGCTTTCAATTGCGCCTGCGGGCGCGGTTACCGGTTTTAGGATTTCTCAGGCAGGCATTCAGGCTTGCCTTCTTTCAAAGCTTATCTATGGCCTGACGATACTCCGCCGTTACCTTCTCAATGCTGTCGGGAGTGCTGCCGGTCACTATAGCGCCGATCATCAATGCCGAGATGCCTGCATCTGCCAGCATGGTCACCTCATCGGGACGAATGGCTTTCTGTGTAGGCACTATAACCGGAAGATCGGTTATTTCACAAATATACCCATAGACGCCCAGGTCATATAAATTCAACGGCAAACCGTATTCCTGGTGCGGCACCACTGCGGCCTCTACCATATCCATACCCAGATTCTCAAACTGAGGAATAAGGTCTATGTATCTCTCCTCAACGGCTACCATACGCGGCAACCGGCTCCGGGCCATCATCCAGGCCGGCAGATGATGAGCGTAGGCATCTATGTAAGCAAATCCCATGCTCTCCACTTCATCCATCTCCATCTCATCTGCCGTCTCCGCCGCTCCTATGACCAGGCCTACCGGAATATCCACCGTCTCCAGGATACTAAGAAGCGCCTGGCGCTCTTCTTCCAGACTGCCGAATCCCGTTCCGCTGGCCTGATGTTTTAGATGTATATGTGTCTTAACCATATCTGCTCCGCCGGCAACCGCAGCTCTGGCCAGAGCCGGATCATTGACCGGCAGCGAAAGAATCAAAGTCATATTGTTCTCAGCAAAAATATCAGCTATCTCCGTCATGTTACCCTCCCAAGCAAGCTTTTTTGACTATACCGGGCCACTTACTCCAGAAATTATACCATCAATCGTCCTGACGTTCTAACTCTCATGAACATATGGGTGCGTGTATTATTCTTTGGGAACGTCTAAGCAAGCGCCACCTTTTGTCTATTCCAGAAATCCTGCCATTTCTTGTTCTTGATATAGAGACGCAGGTTCAGAATATTCTGCGCTCCAGCTATG
>JAQUEL010000079.1 GCA_028685295.1 bacterium | reverse complement strand
TGTATCGTCCGTGGGGAAGCCAGAGGCGCCTTGAGGATGTAGAATTATTCTTTATTCCTTACTATGCTTGGAATAACAGGGATCCCGGAGCCATGACAGTATGGCTGGAGCGTGGATAGAGGCAGGAATATCCACCGGGCGCCGGAAGGTAATCCGGCCCATGTCGCTGGCAAAGGAATGAATCTACCGTATCGTTGCCTGCTTCAACAACGCTGTAAAGCCTCTTACCTTGTCAAGCAGATCAGGCGCAGCGGCATTATCTGCTATCAAGCGTACCAGAGCACTGCCTATCACGGCGCCGTCGGCCAACGCCGCCACCTGGCGTATATGCTCGGGCATGGAGAGGCCGAAGCCCACACAGAGCGGTTTGTCGGTCATAGCCCGCATCCGCTCCAGCCGGGGGCGCAATGAGCTGGAGAGATCGTGATCGGCGCCGGTCACCCCCAGCCGGGAGACGCAGTAGATGAAGCCGGAGGTACTGTCAATGGCTTTTCTGAGCCTCTCCTCCGTGCTGGTTGGAGCGGCCAGCAGAATGGTGTCAAGGCCGGCGCCGGCGGCAATTTTCAGCCATTCTTCTCCCTCTTCCGGCGGCAGATCGGAAAGAATAACGCCGTCTATGCCGCTCTGCCGGCAGTTATCGGCAAAGCGCTTCTGCCCGCAAACGAAGACAGGATTGTAATAGGTCATAGCCACCAGAGGCACGCCGGTCTTCCGCCTGACTTCCGCTACCAGACTGAAGAAGGCCTTCAGATCCATACCGGCGGCTCGAGCCTGCTGTGAGGCTTTCTGAATGACCGGTCCGTCGGCTACGGGATCGGAATAGGGTATGCCTAATTCAATGATATCAGCCCCAGCCTCTGCCAGAGCCAGGACTATCCTGAGACTCTGCTGCAAATCGGGATACCCGGTGGTGATGAATGGTATCAGGGCCGCTTCATTACGCTCTTTAAGCTCTTTAAAACGCTGTGCTATCCGGCTCATAAATCTACTCCCTCCACTTCAGCAATCTCATCGATATCTTTGTCACCTCGGCCGGATATATTCACGACCACCAGCATATCGCGTTCCAGATCAGGCGCCAGCCGTACAGCGCCGGCCATGGCATGCGAACTCTCCAGGGCGGGAATTATGCCTTCATATTCGGCCAGCAGATGAAAGGCTTCCAGCGCTTCGGCATCGGTGGCGGTGATATACTCCGCTCGGCCGGTAGCCTTGAGCCAAGCATGTTCCGGCCCTACTCCGGGATAATCCAGGCCGGCGGAAATGGAGTGCGTCGGCAATACCTGTCCCTGATCATCCTGAATAATAAAGCTGTGGGCGCCATGCAGAATACCGGGGCTGCCGGCGTTGATGGAAGCGGAGTGCTTATCGCTGCTCAGACCGAGACCTCCGGCCTCCACGCCTATCAACCTCGGCCCTTTGTCCACAAATTGATGAAAAAGGCCCATGGCATTGCTGCCGCCGCCGACACAGGCCACCAGATAATCGGGCAGGCGTCCCTCTTGTTGCAGCATATCACGCTCCACCTCACGGCCGATGACAGCCTGAAAATCCCTGACCATGGTCGGATAGGGATGAGGGCCGACCACAGAGCCGATAATATAATGAGTATGCTCCACCGTAGCGGCCCAATCACGCATAGCTTCGCTGGTGGCCTCTTTCAAGGTGCGGCTGCCGGATTCCACGCCTATGACCCTGGCGCCCAGCAGGCGCATGCGGTAGACATTAAGGGCCTGGCGCCTCATATCCTCGGCTCCCATATAGACATCGCATTCCAGGCCGAAGAGGGCGGCCACGGTAGCCGTGGCTACGCCATGCTGCCCGGCGCCGGTTTCAGCTATCACTCTGGGTTTGCCCATCCGCCTGGCCAGCAGCACCTGCCCCATAGTGTTATTCAATTTATGCGATCCGGTATGACAGAGGTCCTCCCGTTTCAGATATATACGAGCCCCGCCCAGTTTCTCCGCCAGGCGCCTGGCCTGGTAAAGCGGGGTAGGCCGGCCGACGTATTGATGCAGGTAATAATCCAATTCCTTTATAAAAGTGGGATCAGCCTGGGCCCGGGCATACTCTTCAGCCAGCTCTTCCAGGGCCGGCATCAATGTCTCGGGCACATAGCGCCCGCCGAAATCTCCGAAATGCCATTCTTTCATAGTATATTCACTCCTTGTCTATGTGATTGCCGGCAGAGCGTGGATTGCAGCCTCAGGAACGTATCATCGCTTCCGTACATGAAGAGGTCTGCTCTGGCATATTCCCTCCGCTCTTACGCTGATATCTTTTTAACTTCAGCCACAAATTCCTTTATCAACTTCGCATCCTTGATTCCAGGGCTGCTCTCCACTCCGCTGCTGACATCCACGGCCCAGGGCCTGACGGAGGCTATAGCCTCAGATACATTGCCGGGATTAAGGCCTCCGGCCAGGATAAGACAAGAGCTTATAGCAGCCGCACCAGCGGCCAGGCCCCAGGCGAATGCCTTTCCACTGCCACCGGCCAGGCCTTCTATGCGGCTATCCAGCAAATGAGCACAGCCGGTATATTCGCTAAGCGGCCGCAGATCTCCTTCAGCGGCTACCCGAAAGGCTTTAATCACCCTCAGCGGAGACAGCTCCCGGCAAATGACAGGGCTTTCATTGCCGTGCAGCTGCACGGCTCCCAGGCCGCAAACAGCGGTGGTCTGCCTGATATCCTCCGCTGAAGCATCTACAAAGACTCCTACCGTCGTCACCAGCGGAGGCAGAGCGGATATTATTTCTGCCGCTTTTTCCACACTCACCTGCCTGGGGCCCGGGGCAAAGACAAATCCCAGGGCATCAGCGCCGGCGGCCACGGCCGCCAGGGCATCACCGGTATCGGTTATGCCGCAGATCTTAACTCTGGTCATCCGATTTGCCTCCCAGCAGAATTCCGATAGCAACCGCTTTGTCTTCGGCTCGCATCAGGGCCTCTCCTACCAGCACGGCATCAATGCCCTGCTGTGGCAGAAGGGCTATATCTTCATGCCTGAAATAGCCGCTCTCAGCTATCAGAAGCAGGCCCTTGCCAGCTTTCTTCTCCCGATAACGCCCAGCTAGCTCTATCCCTCTGTCGATATCCACCGCCAGAGTAGACAAATCCCGGTTGTTGATACCGATCAGCCGAGCATCGGCCGATAGCGCCTCTTCCATCTCGGCCTCATCGTGTACCTCCGTCAGAGCTGCCAGCCCCAATTCCGCCGCCAACCCGATCAAGTCTGACAGCTGCCCGACGCTCAGCATGGCCTTGATAAGGAGTACGGCATCGGCCCCGGCCAGCCGGCTCTCGTAAACCTGATAAGGGTCTATAATAAAATCCTTGCGCAGCAGAGGCAAATTCACAACGGCACGAACCCTACCCAAATAAGCCATATCGCCGCAAAAATGCTTCTCTTCAGTCAGGACAGAGATGGCTGCCGCTCCGCCCAGCTCATAACTTTTAGCCACCTCTTCCGGAGCCGGCCCACTGCATATCCTGCCCTTCGAGGGTGAGGCATACTTGAGCTCAGCGATTATGGAGATGCCCGGACGGCTCAAAGCGCCGGCAAAGTCACGACTGGATGCCAGATCTCTGCAGGCAGCTTTGAGTTCAGTCAGTGAGTATCGCTGGCAGCGTTCTGCAATTTCAGCCTCTTTCAATTTGCGCATAATGCTCAGAAAACCACCCTCAAAGGCAGTCCCCTCTTTGCTTGCCGCGCCGTAGCTCGTAGAACGCAGGCGGGCCTGCCGTGCCGTAGCTTGTAAGCACAGGCGTGTGCTTCCGTTAAAGCAACTCATTCGACACCCTCCTTACCTTCTTCAGACAGGCCATAGCCAAGCCCCGATCTATGACCTCCGCAGCCAGCTTGACTCCCTCGCGCAGGTCACCGGCCGCCCCTCCCACATAGAGAGCAGCTCCGGCATTGAGCAGCGCCAAATCACGGGCCGGCCCTGCCTCGCCCGCCAAAACGGAGAGAGCAATAGCGGCATTGACGGCGGCGTCCCCACCTCTTATATCTTTCGGCTTCAGCCGTTTCAAGCCGAAATCTTCCGGGGTTACCATGTAGGTTCTGATCTTCCCACCGCCCAGTTCCGTTACCCTGGTGGAACCACATATGGATATCTCATCCAACCTGGGCTCACCATGTACCACCAAAGCACGCTCTGTCCCCAGATTAGCCAGTATACTAGCAGCAAATTCGGTCAGCTCCGGTGCATAAACACCCACCACCTGAGCTACAGCTCCAGCTGGATTGGCCAGCGGCCCCATAATGTTGAAAACCGTACGAATGCCCAATTCACGCCGAGGAGCGGCAGCGTGTTTCATAGCCGGATGATAACGTTGTGCGAAGAGAAAGGCAAACCCTGTCTGCTCCAGACAGACCGAGGCCCTCTCGGGAAGAAGAGCAATGTCAACGCCCATAGCTTCCAGGACATCGGCGCTGCCGCACTGGCTGCTGACAGAGCGATTACCATGTTTGGCTACCGCCAGCCCCGCTCCGGCCGCCACAAAGGCAGCTACAGTGGAAACATTGAAGGTGCCGGACATATCTCCGCCTGTGCCGCAAGTATCGATAACGGAACGAGAAGTGAAGAAGGGCACGGCACAACGCCGCATTGCCCGCACAAAACCGGTAACTTCCTTTACCGTTTCACCTCTCAGGCGCAGCCCTGTCAGTAAACTGCCGATCTGCGCCGGTGTGGCCTCTCCCGCCATGATCTCTGTCATAACTAATTCCGCATCGCTTTCAGAAAGATGCCTGCCCTCTGTTATATCCCTGATAGCTTTCCTGATCATTGCTCTGAGCCCCCTATCTCCAGAAGGTTCTTTAATCCTTTTTCGGCCATCCTGACGGCTTCCAACAAGGCCATAGCCTTGTTCAACGTCTCCTGATATTCGTGTTCCGGCCGGGAATCGGCCACAATACCGGCCCCGGCCTGGATATGATATCGGCCGTTCTCCCGAATGATGGTCCTGATAGTGATACAGGTATCCATAGCTCCGGAGAAACTAAAATAGCCTATAGCCCCGGCATATGGACCACGGGCATGCGGCTCCAGCCGGCTGATTATCTCCATGGCCCTGATCCTTGGCGCGCCGCTGACGGTCCCGGCCGGGAAGCAGGCCCGCAAAGCGTCAAAACGGTCCAACCCGGGCTGTAATTTTCCTTGAATATTGGAAACAATGTGGATAACATGAGAATATTTTTCAACGGTCATAAACTCCGATATCTTCACCGTACCCGGCAGACAAATGCATTTCAGATCGTCACATCCCAGCTCCACCAGCATAATATGCTCGGCCCTCTCCTTCTCATCAGCCAGCAGCTTCTTTGACAGCCGCTCATCCTCCACAGCATCGGCCCCGCGCCGCCGCGTGCCGGCTATGGGCCGTGTCGTCACCTCTCCGGCTGCTTCCGTCACCAGTATCTCCGGCGATGATCCTATGAGTTTCAAGTCGTTAAAAGAAAGGTAATACATATATGGAGAAGGGTTCAGAGAGCGCAATGCACGATAGACATCCAGAGGCTCGGCCTGTGACGACGTTGTCATACGATGTGATAATACCGCCTGAATGACCTCTCCAGCGGCGATCTGCTCTTTGATATCTTCCACCGCCCGGCAAAAATCTTCACGCCCGAAGGCCGAGATAACAGGAGCTTCTTTGACAGGAACAACCGCCCTCTCCGGCAGCGAACGCCGCAGCTTATCTGCAGTTGCTTCTATTCTGGCGCAGGCTGCCGCATAGGCAGCCCGGGGGTCGCCCTCGATCAAAGCATTGGAAATGATTTTGATTCGATGCTTGAGATGATCAAAGATCAGGATGGTATCCGCTAGAATAAAGTAGAGTTCCGGCAACTTCAAGTCGTCTATGGGAGATTGCGGCAGGCATTCAAAATGCCGAACGGCATCGTAGCCGATATAACCCACCGCCCCACCGCAAAATGGCGGCAAATTTCCATCTGCTGCAAAGCTGTAGCGATCCAGAATCTCCCGCAGTATCGCCAAAGGCTCTTCATTACTTTTGAGTCGGCGCTGAGCCTGCTTCCCTCGGTCGATTATTGTTATCTCCCGGCCATCGCAACGAAAAATCAGAAAGGGAGAAGCACCTAGAAAAGAGTACCGGGCCGGCTTCTCCCCTCCCTCAACACTCTCCAATAGAAAGGAATGCTCCTCTCCGCCTGCAATCTTCATATAGGCTGAAACAGGTGTTTCCAGATCGGCTAGAATTTCATGACAGACCGGCACCAGATTGCTGCAGCCGGACAATTTGATAAAGGTCGCTAAATCGGGTGTGTACATAATTCATCCCCTTTCTGAGGGGATGATCTATCGCTTAGTATTTTTCGTGGGGATCAAAGACCTTGTCTCCGACTTCGCGCAGTTCATCGCCCTCAACCCGGCGGAAAAAACAGGAGCGGAAGCCGGTATGGCAAGCGCCTCCAACCTGTTCCACCTTGAGAAGCAGGGCGTCGGCATCACAATCGACGTAAACGCCCTTTATATGCTGGAAATGGCCTGAGCTCTCGCCTTTCAACCAGTATTGACGGCGAGAGCGGGACCAATACCAGGCGCGTCCGTCGCTCAAACTACGCTCGACAGCCTCTTTATTCATATACGCAACCATCAGCAGCTCACCGGTCTGGTGATCCTGAACAATGGCGGGAATGAGGCCATCCTTATCGAACTTTAACTGATTTACAATACTCATGACTTACCTATTATAACGGCAGCCAACCATATACGCAAGTGGCATTATGGTGGGGTCAGAAAGAACCTATTACCCTCCATGATACAGGTAAGGCCGATAGATTTAATAAATGGAAAAAACGGCAAATAATCACAGCCTAGTATCTGCCTGTAAGCTTTGCCGGTTTTACTGGAAATCAGGGTAGCAGGGTTATATAAATATGACGAGATCTGAAGAGACCACGAATTGCCGATTATGCCGGTCGGAGCATAACTATCAGGAAAACCGACAAAGGCCCGGCAAGCGGCTAAATCACCCTTCTCCAAATATATCTCCCCTTCTTCATGAATAACCATGTGTTTTACAGGCACCTGTCGTCCACAAAGGTAAATCTTTGTCGTGGAAAGCAAACGCTCCGAAAGACCGGCCGCCCGCTCGATTATACCCGTCAACAGAACCTTGTCCGTCGCCCGGGCCAGTCCAGCTTCCTCAAGAAGCTTGACGGCGTAAGCATATAAGCTGCCTGTACGACCATAAACATCGGGAAAGACGGAAAGACGGCACTCTCCAGCCTCTTTGTCCAGTGACAACAGCACCGGCCGATAGACCACTTCTACCTTGGAACCACGTTTCAATAAACGATAAAGATCCTGAACATGTTCAGGATACATACGCATACACCCATGAGAAGCGGATAGACCTATACTGTGCAATGATGGCGTACCGTGAAACCCGTAACCTGATTTTGACAGGCCGATCCACCTATCGCCAAGAGGATTCTTCGGCCCAGGAGGGACCGGCTTTTCCAGTCCAGCCCACTTGGGAGGGTACCAGGTGGGGTTAATGGCTTTGAAGGCAACGTGATAATTGCCGACAGGGGTCTGCCAATGCGATTCAGGTCTGCCGATGGCTATAGGATAAAAAGTTTCGAGAGAGCCGTTCGTAAAGACATAGAGCATTCTCTCCGGCAGATTCACCACTACTCCACTGCCCTGATATTCCGGCACAACTCGCTGCAACGGTAACAGCAGCCGCACTCCCGGCCGGCACTTATACGTACCCGGGTTGGCACGACGCAAATGCCAGATCCCCAATCCATGGAAGCGGGCAATGCTGTAGAAGCTCTCGCCTTCTTTGACTTCATAGCGAAGATCTCTGCCGGTAAGGCGGTTCAGAGGCTGGGCAGCCAGGGGTTGTAAAGTTAAGAAGAGTGATAGAATAGTTAATATGCAACGTTTAATGCTCCTCAGGCCTCCTCGCTCATGATGCATTGCGGCTATTATCACTTCCTAATTGACTATAATTATACGCTTATAAAATTAGGACGCAAATAATTATTCTCAGCTATACAGAGGGCCGACTTTCCTTCCCAAGATAATTTAGCAAGGTGGCTATTCCCTATTCACTCCTGTTTTTCCCTCCGGATAATTGAGCACTTAAATACCCTGTTTTATCTTACACAGCGTTAAGGCAAGCGCTTTCACGTTAAAGCTTCCAGGCTTCTTGGAAACTCCGGAATCTGCGATCCCTTGCTATCCAGAAGTTTAATGGCAGCAGTTACAAAAGCACCCATGCCGTTAGAGCTATCATTATCGTAATCACTACGCATAATAACAGCAGTTCCATGCGCACCCAAGCTCATATTTCTAATCTCTATCGCATTTTTAAGCCGAGCGCGCCATTCATTAAAGAAGTCTCCAACATTGCTGTCCAGAGCTGCCGCCAGCTCCCATGCTTTGAACAGACCAAGGTTATGGGGTCAGGTCTACACAATTGACAAACCGGCAGCTTCTTTAACCTTCTGCACTTTCTCTTGCAGGGCTTTATCTTCTTCCAAAACCTTTGCAAACCGCCTGCTTGCCTGACAAACCCTCAGGACGGTCTCTCTTTCATACCAAGATATGCCCGGCTGCTGGACCATTTGTAATCTTCTATATCCCTGGCTGCTCCCGCCCGCACCGGGTTCAGGTACACATATCGCGACAGCTCCAGCGCATAGGCGTCCTTCTCTGCCAGAACGGATTTATACCTTCCCTGCATAAGCGGACCTACCTGGTTATGTACGGCGTTGAAGTATGAGGCATACCCCGAGTTGATTTGCTGCATTATCTGCGACAGGTTGCCCTCTGGTGTTTCGACGATAAGATGGTAATGGTTGCTCATCAGGCAGTAGGCGTGT
>JAQUEL010000009.1 GCA_028685295.1 bacterium | reverse complement strand
ATGGGACTGCATAGTAGGAAAGGGCGGTGCGTATAACCTTAATGCTCTCACTTGGCAGTACTATAATGGCAGTTCTTGGCAGTCACTATCCTATACGTTGCCTGCTAACCAATGGGTGCATATCGTTGCCACCAAACAGGGCTCGAATATGAAGGTATATATCAACGGAAGCCTGAGTGCCGTCAAGGCGGATGCTTACGGCAATATAACCACCTCGACTTCCGAGCTGAATATAGGCTATATGCCTGAATATGCCAGCTCCTGGTACTTTAACGGCAAGATAGACAGCGTCAGAATATATAACAGGGCGTTGGATGAAAAGACGATTAAAAAGCATTCCGAGATATCGGCAGACTGGCAGCTTGATGAAGGTTATGGTGGTATTTCTTACGACGGCTCATTGTATGCCAATAACGGTACCATAGCGGGTGCTATGTGGACAACCGATATGTCGAGAGTGGCGATTCAGTTTGACGGAACGGATGATAGAGTGGTAGTGCCATCCTCGGCTACCCTTAATGCCATGGATGGAATCAGCATAGAGGCCTGGGTGTACCATACGCCGGATTCATGGGACTGCATAGTAGGAAAGGGCGGTGCGTATAACCTTAATGCTCTCACTTGGCAGTACTATAATGGCAGTTCCTGGCAGTCACTATCCTATACGTTGCCTGCTAACCAATGGGTGCATATCGTTGCCACCAAACAGGGCTCGAATATGAAGGTATATATCAACGGAGGAAACAACAGAGGAGGCTCGACTTACAGTAAAACCGATGCTGTCGGCAATATAACCACCTCGACTTCCGAACTGAATATAGGCTATATGCCTGGATATGCCAGCTCCTGGTACTTTAACGGCAAGATAGACAGTGTCAGAATATATAATAAGGCGCTGGCTGATACGGAAGTGCAGGATAAGTATAAAGAGGCAATAACCGCTGTAGATTGGCAGATAGATGAGAACACCGGTACGGAGGTTGTAGATATATTGGGTAATGCCAATAACGGTATCATAGAGGGCAATGCTGCGTGGATAAGCGGCAGGTCGCAAGGGAATTATGCACTTCAGTTTGACGGAACGGATGATAAAGTGGTAGTGCCGTCCTCGGCTACTCTTAATGCCGTGCCTAGTGCCGCGGATGAAATTAGCATAGAGGCCTGGGTGTACCATACGCCGGATTCATGGGACTGCATAGTAGGAAAGGGCGGTGCGTATAACCTTAATGCTCTTAACTGGCAGTACTATAATGGCAGTTCTTGGCAATCACTATCCTATACGTTGCCTGCTAATCAATGGGTACATATAGTTGCTACCAAACGAGGTGCGAATATGAAGGTATATCTTAACGGAAGCCCGAGTGCCAGCAAAACTGATGCAATAGGTAATATGAATATCTCGACTTCAGATCTGAATATAGGACATATGCCCGGATATGCCAGCTCCTGGCTCTTCAACGGCAAGATAGACAGCGTCAGAATATATAAGAAGGCACTGACTGGTGATGAAGTCGTCAAGTTATATACCAACGGATAAAAAAGACTAACAGGAAGAGGGTGTAACAAGCGATGTGGCATGGCGGACTCCTGCACTATCATACCAGTTTCAAATATCCCGTGGAATATCGGGTATCGCCGTCGGGATTGGCAGCGGAATTGAAGCAACAGGGAATGAGTTTTGTTTTCTGTGCCGGCGACCATGGTGACGAAGCTGAAGGACGTGGAGGATATTGGGGCTGGGGTGATGAGTATCCCGAATATGAGGATGCATGTGCAGGAGCCTGCACATCAGATTTTCTTCTTGTGCCGGCACTTGAACATCATCTGCGCTTTCCGGGTAAACGAAGGAGCGAGCATCATTTCTGTGTGCCGCTGTTGACGGCAATGGATATGGCGCTTAACCCCGGGGCGATACCGTATGCCGTCGTCCGTGTGAAGCACACGGCACATGTGAAGGGAAAGCGTTCCTCTGCCGTGTTGAATCATCCTTATCTGACCAGAGTTTGCCCGTTTAGCGGTCCGTCTGTGGAAGAAACGGCACCGTTGCATAACTTTGATTATCTGGAGCTTTTTACCATCGATTGGCCGGGATATTTTACACACGATTTTAACACTTACCTTTATCTGCTATCTCTGCCGGCTTCATCAGGTATAGCGTGCTGTAGCGGAATAGACAATGGATGCGAACCGTTCAAGCCACCGTCTGATGATCCTAGAATACCTATGAATGCTACATTCCTTTACGTGCATGGCAACTTAACGATGTCTGATTTAATGTCTGCCTGGAATGACAGAAGAGCGTATGCTGTACACGGCTATATACGTATCAGGGAAATAGATCCCGTACCGTCGCTGCAGCCCTATAGAGTTAAGGGTAAGCCACTGATAAAGCTTCATTTTCATACGCTTAAAAGTTGGGAGCAGAAGCAAATGGCAAAGGTATGCATATATCGTAACGGATGTTTGACATATGCTCATGAGGTAAGAACCGATGAAGATGAGTTGGTCCTTGAATGGATCGATGAGAAGGCAACTGAAAAAAAAGCAGGCTATATTATTCACGTGCAGATGGGGAACGAGCATCTGGTTACCTCCCCGATTACGATTATCAGGGAATAGGAGTGTATATAAACAAGGAAATGAAAAGAAAATTCCTCTACGGCTTGACCGTAATATGTATAATCTGGATACTAGCGGCCCTTACGAGTTGCGGAAAGAGAGATACGCAGTCCGGCAAGATGATTGTCACCGTAGCCTGCGGCTATTCTCCCTCTGATGTAGGTTGCCAGATCATCGATAAATCTCTTGATGAATTCATGAAACAGAATCCGGATATCAAAGTGAAAAAAACATGGTTTACTCAGGATTATTTTGCCAAGCTCATGACTATGATAGCCGGGGGCACCCCTCCTGACGTCTTCAGATTGGCACCGGATTATATCCCCGCCTATGTGCAGAGAGATACGCTGGAACCGCTGGATAAATATATCTCCGAAAGTAATGTATTGAAATTGGATGATTTCTACCCTCAGGTGCTGTACAAGTATAAATACGAAAAGCAAACCCATACCATAGGCCGGGGGAAACTCTACGGCTTTGGGACCGACTGGTCTCCTGCCTACACACTCTTTTATAACAAAGATATGTTTGATAAGGCAGGGCTATCTTATCCTACCAAGAGTATGAGTTGGGACGAATTTCGGCGGACGGCAAGTAAATTGACCATAGGTAAGGGCGGACTTAGGCAATACGGGTGCTTGGTAGGAGATATATCTCTGCTGGTAGCTCAGAACGGTGGCAGTGTTTTCAGCCCTAACGGTAGGAAATGCCTGCTGGACAGCCCGCAGGCCGTTGAAGCCTTCCAATATATGGTGGATCTCAGGGCTAAAGATAGAGTTATGCCATCTCTCAGCGATATGCAGAATTCTAATCAACTACAGCTTTTTCAGACAGGAAGATTGGGTATGTTCCTGGCCGGAAGGTTCTATGTGCCTATATTGCAGAAGCAAGTCAAAGGATTCAAATGGGGGGTGGCGCCAGGTCTGCATCAGAAAAAACGGGTGAATATGAATACCGGACCGTTTGGATGGGTGATGAGTAACAAGGTCAAGCACCCCGAAGCCGCCTGGAAGCTGATGGAATACCTGGTAGTGGGAGATTGTGAACAGGAACTAGCCAAGGCAGGTTATAACATTCCTGCCATCAAAAAGGTTGCGGACTCCGATATGTTCTTAAACAATCCTAATCACCCTGCTGGGTACAATAAAGTATTTATGGATGAAGTGAAGTATACGGTGCCAAGCCCTCTGACACCGTATGCTCCTACCGACCGGTGGCGGAAGATTATCGGGGATGAATTGGAACTGGCTTATTTGGGAAAACAGACGGCATTACAGGCAGCATTGAATGCTACAGATAAAATCAACAAATTACTTAACGAAGGGTTGAAAAAATGAAACATCAAATGTCTAATTATGGAAGCCTTGAAAATACCGTTATAAAGCCGATGCCGGATTTCAACCGAATCAAGGATTGGCAGACTTTTAACGATTACCCTTGGCCAGATCCGGCATCTATTCTACCGGCGGGTATGCTTTAGGCTCCGGGAACAGCATAGCCGCCTTTATGCCGGTGGAAAATTATATGACTATGATCGATGAGTGCTGGAGACTGCGGTAAGCAATGAAAGATAGAAGTATCACCCTTAAAGAAAATTTGGATGTCCATGTGCATACCTCCTATTCGGCTTGCTGTGAGGATATAACCTTAGAGCAGCTAAGGATACAGGCGAAAGAAAATAATATCGTTTACGCAGTAACTGATCATAGTACGCACCTCTATTTCCCAAAAGAACTTGCCGGGAGTATCTTTAGGGAGGATTTCAAGGATTTACTGAGGAAATATAGAGAAGAAGGCAGGCATAAAATAGAGAGATATATTATAGAAGTTAAGGAGAGTGGCGCTTTATCAGGCATAGAGTTGGATGTTTATTCGGACGGCACTTTGATTTTTGAGGAAGATTTTTGGAAGGAACTTGATATAGTTATAGGAGCTGTTCATTTTTTGCCGTCTATTGTCACGAGACGACCCAAGGAGATTATAAAGGAGTTCAAAAGGTGTACAATAGCTTTGCTTTCCAGCGGAAAAGTGGATGTTCTTGCGCACCCTTTCAGAATCCTTTTGGTTGAAAATGAAGTATTGGTGGGAGAAGAGTTAATAGAATGGTTGGTAGAGAAGGCTGAGAAGTATCATGTTGGGCTTGAAATCAACTCCCATCGCCCCTTTGAAGAGATTGATGTTAAAATGGCTAAATTAGCCTTAAAAAGAGGAGTTCCTTTGCTTAAAGGATCTGATGCACATCGAATGAGCGAATTCGGGAATTTCCTATATCAGGAAAAAGTCCTGAATCGTGCATGCTTATGATCAAAAATCATTTATAACTCTCTGCACCCCGAGCACTGATTATATGGGCAATATCCTCAAAATATTTATTTGGAAATGAAAAATAGATAAACATTGATTTTAATGTTGAACGCTGGGAGTGTATCAAGGAACGTAGTCGTCGTTGGTGGGCAGGTAAACTGAAGCAGCCTTTAATACAGATAATCATCAGTGGGTGTGCTCCAGGCAGGCAGGAGCCGGCTCTGCCACGATACGATTTCACCGCTTTCTACGACCTTTTCATACCTCATCGGTTATAGCTGACAGGTGGAATTATGAGTCATGTTTGAAATTCATGGAAGATGCTTTGTCAGCTATCTGGCCTAACTTCGGTCCTGGTATTATAGCTGCTTTTTTAGGTGCAGTTTTTGAAAGGGGAGAAGAAACCTGTTGGTTCCTTCCCGCTAAAGATGAAGATATAGCAGATATACATTTTGGTTATGACTCGGGTAATATCTGGTTGAAATGCGTGAGAGAGCTTTATCAGGCTGCTCTTGTTTACTAGGAGTCCAGTGACAAAGGCGCTTGGATAGCAGCCTTTAATTCACAGGGTTGTTTCAAAACAACTGGCCGATTAAGGCCAGCAGCACATTGATAATTGCATAGGCGCACCTTGAGCATAGTATTATCCCTGTCTTTCCGTTTCATTCTGTCGGCATTAGCACCAGCGGGGCTATTTTGCCCAGCCGCTTGAAATTGATCATAGCCGCCGCCAACAGTAATTGCTGCTTTGTCTTGGCCCTGCCGATCCACCGGGCCTGACGACAGTCGTGTCGATGCATCTCTTCGGATACCTTACGCTCGACGGTAGACCTGCGGGAATATAGGTTTTTAAACTCTTCGCTCTGCTGATCTTGTCTGGCCTTCTGCAGCTTGGCTTCATGGTAATTCAGGGTTATGGCTTTGCCTTTACCGGACTTGGTGCATTTATCTTTATGTAGGCACTCGTTACATAAGCTGGCCTTGAACTTGTAACTGCGAATCCTTCTCTTTTTGTTATCCTTGTCATAGCTGTATTTGCTGGTGATGTGTCCGGCCGGACAGGTTACTTCATTCTGCTCAAGGTTTATCTCGAAATTGCTCTTGCTGTATTTATCAGGACTGCTGTCATCCCTGACCTTGCTGATGACCTCTATGCCGGCTTCTTCTATGTAGCGCTTATTTGAGTTAGGTAAAAGCACAAATTATTTTACACCCTCTTGTTGTCCGGCTGGATGTATGCCCAAAACGTGTCTGACAGTCTCGAAAAGCTCTGTTTGCAGGTGGCGTTCTCCTCTCCAAGAGAAGTAAGGTGTTCTCATTGCCCGGATTTTCGATCGTTTCTCTGTGATATGCCGCCGGTTCGCTTCCTGCTTTCAATTCCTCTGGTCAATGCGGTTGCTTGCAAAAAATAGCGGGCACTCTTATAATAAATATATCAGGAGGTAATGCATGAATATTACGGATGTTCGCGTACGCAAGATCGAGTCTGAAGGGCGAACCAGAGCTTTTGTCTCGATAACTATTGATGAAATTTTCGTAGTTCATGATCTCAAGGTTATCGAAGGACAAAACGGTCTGTTTGTAGCCATGCCCAGTCGTAAAACGGTAGAGGGAGAGTATAAGGATATTGCTCACCCCATCACGACAGAGGCTCGGGAGATGATTCAGGCGGCGGTGCTGGACGCTTACAACAAGGCCTGAAAAGAAGGCTGCTCCTTAACAGCATACAACCTTTTTAGCTTCGTTAAAGCCATTAACGTAGAAGGATTCTTTATGGTCTGTGATGGATGACTCAAGGGTATCCTTTAAGCCTCTTTTTCTGTTTTTTAAAATTGACACTCTTCCCCGAATTAAGTATAATCTAGCCGTGTCTGCCGTGTAGGCATGCATACTGCGCAATGATATTTCGGGGTGGTGAAAAGGTATCACACCGGCCTTTGGAGCCGAGGTTCCAGGTTCGAATCCTGGCCCCGAAGCCAATCCCTTTGCGCTGAAAAAGGACCGAAGGAGCCTTCCTTCGGCTATTGGTGTTGGGAAGGAGTTCCTGATGAGCGCTTCCATAACGGCTGTGGTTCTAGCCGCCGGCAAGGGGACCAGAATGAAATCCGCCTTGCCCAAGGTTTTGCATAAGGTCTGTGGACGGCCAATTCTGGATCATATTCTGAATATACTGAATGCAGCGGGAGTAGGACGCATCATAGTCGTCGCCGGCTATGGGGCTGAACAGGTATCGGCTCTTTGCCGCAGCCGGGCTGAAATTGTGTTGCAAACAGAGCAGTTGGGCACCGGTCATGCTGCCATGATGGCGGCTCCCCTGCTAAAAGGCTATGACGGCACTACGCTGATCCTGCCGGGAGATACCCCTTTACTCAGAGCTGCGACCATAGATAGGCTTTGTCGGCTTCGGCGTGAGAAGGAAGTCGGTGTGGCCATGTTGTCAGCTCTTCTTGCCGATCCTGGTAGCTACGGGCGGGTTGTGCGAGGCAAAGACGGAGAGGTCAAAGCTATAGTCGAAACCAAGGATGCAAATATCGAAGAGCAAAAGATAAAAGAGATAAATGCGGCGGTCTACGCCTTTGATACGGAGCTTCTACTGAATTGTCTGGGCAGAATAGGATGTGATAATGCCCAGGGAGAGTATTATCTAACTGATGTTGTAGCTATGCTGGCGGATGAAGATAGGGCGGAAGCGCTGATAGCTGACGATTCCAATGAGGTTATGGGTATAAACGATCGTCTTTATTTATCACGAGCGGATAAGATCATGCGCAGCCGCATCCTTGAATCCTGGATGCTCGAAGGCATCACTATTATAGATCCCGACTCCACATTTATAGAAGATTCCGTCAGTATTGGGCAGGATACCGTAATTCATCCTTTTACCATTATAGAGGGAGAGACATCCATCGGAAAAGGCTGTAGCATAGGTCCCGGTGCTCATCTTATCAATGTTCGCTTAGGTAAAGATGTCCAGATACGGAACAGTACCGTCCAGGACAGCGATCTTGATGATGGCGTAGCCATTGGTCCATACGCCTATCTCCGGCCGGGAAATAGGCTGGCAGAGGGATCCAGAGCAGGAAGCTTTGTGGAGATCAAAAACTCTCAGATAGGTAAAGGCAGCGCAGTGCCGCATCTCAGCTATATTGGCGACGCCAGCTTGGGAGAGAACGTCAATATAGGGGCTGGGACCATTACCTGCAACTATGATGGCCGGAAAAAGCATCATACGGTTGTCGGTGATGAGGCATTTATTGGCAGTGATACCAAGCTCATAGCTCCCGTTACGGTAGGTGATGGTGCGGTAACAGGCGCCGGAGCGGTGGTGAATAAAGATGTGCCTCCCTGGAAAGTGGCCGTCGGTATGCCGGCCAGGGCTATTAAAACGAGGGATTGGGGGAAGGGAAACAATGCAGGTTGACAGCAAGGAAGTAAAGATTTTTACGGGGAATGCCAATCCCAGGCTGGCAAAGAATATCGCCGGTTATCTGAATCTACCGCTGGGTAAAGCGTTGGCGACGACTTTCAACAATGGAGAGGTTCGAATAAAGCTGGAAGAAAGTGTGCGCGGGTGCGATGTATTTGTTGTACAACCCACATCCAGGCCCGTTAACCATAGCTTGATGGAGCTTTTGGTTATGACAGATGCCCTTAAGCGCGCTTCTGCCCGCCATATCACGGCCGTAATTCCGTATTACGGCTATGCCAGACAGGATCGCAAGGCTACAGGAAGAGAGCCCATAACAGCCAAGCTGGTGGCTGATCTCATCACGGTAGCAGGTGCAGACAGGATACTGACCATGGACCTGCATTCCAGCCAGATACAGGGCTTTTTTGATATTAACGTAGATCACCTAACCGCTATGCCGGTGCTGGTGGATTACTTTTCCAAGAAACGAATACCCGATCTCTGTGTTGTTTCCCCTGATGTAGGAAGAGTTAAACTTTCCCGAACCATGGCGGAAAGGCTGGGCGCTTCACTAGCTATTCTGGTCAAGCGCCGGCCGCAACCTGGCGAAGCTGAGATCAGCGAAATTATCGGTCAGGTGGCCGGAAAGAACTGTATTATGGCCGACGACATGATAGATACCGCCGGGACTCTGGTCAATGGTGCCCAGGCTCTGGTGAATTGCGGTGCCAAGGCCATATATACCTGTGCTACGCATGCCGTGCTGTCAGGACCTGCCATTGAGCGCCTTAAGAAGGCACCAATAAAAGAAGTGCTTGTTACCGATACCATTCCTGTTCCTCCGGAGATGATGCTGGATAAAATAAAAGTGCTGACGGTGGCGCCGATGTTGGGCGAGGCAATCCGGCGTATTTACAAGAACGTTTCCATCAGTGAAATGTTTGGGTTTTACTGGTCCGGAACGTAGAGGCAGGGATAAGTCAAAGATATATAAGCATAGAATAGGCGTTCGAAACGTTGCCTTTGTCTTAAATTACTAAAGGCAAAGCCGAACGTCGGAAAAAGAGGGAGAAAACATGGAAAAGATCATTCTCGAAGCGGAAAGTCGCAGCAAAGCCGGTAAGGGCGAAGCCAGAAAGTTAAGAGCAGCCGGGCAGTTGCCGGCGGTCCTTTATGGGCGAGGAGAGACGTCCAAGCTGCTCTCCGTCAATGGCCGGGCTTTTCAGGAAGCTCGTTCCAAAGGTGGAAACAATGCCATTATCAGCTTGCAAATTTCCGGGGATAAGGAGATTTACAATACTATCGTCAAATTTGTGGACACCGATAGAGTTAAAAGAAATCTATTGCATATAGATTTTCAGCGAGTATACATGGATGAGCCGATCAAGGCTATGGTGCCTGTTCGCATGATTGGAGAGGCTCCAGGCACTAAAGAGGGCGGTATTATACAACAGTCTCTTTGGGAGATGGAAGTCGAGGCATTGCCTCAGGAGCTACCGGAGGTAATTGAAGCAGATGTTTCCGGCTTAGATATGGGCGGCGTGCTGCTGGTAAACGATCTAGCGTTGCCGGAGAGAGTAACAATTTTGACCGATCCGGAAACAGTGGTCATCTCGGTAGTGGCGCCACATATAGAGCCGGAGGTAACCGCGGCACTGGAGGAAGCTGCTCCCAGCGGAGAAGCTGTTCCTGGAGAGGAAGCTGCAGCACCGGAGGCCTAACGGATGTATCTGCTGGTGGGGCTGGGCAATCCAGGCACCAAGTATGCCGATACCCGGCATAATGTCGGTTTTATGGTTATAGATGCTTTGCTTGGTCGATGGGGAGGGAGCAATTATCGTCGTCATTGCCGATCCCTGGTGGCTGAGGAACGTCTATGCGAAGAGCGAGTGGTTCTGGCCAAGCCGCAAACCTTTATGAACAAGAGTGGAGAAGCGGTGGCTGCCCTGCTTGGCTGGTATAAAGTTTCCATTGATCGGCTGCTCATAATATATGATGACTTGGACCTGCCGCTGGGACAGCTGCGGTTGCGCACAACCGGATCAGCTGGTGGGCATAATGGCATGCGGTCTATCATCTCCTGTCTCGGCAGGCAGGATATACGACGTTTACGCATAGGTATAGGTGCGCCGGCAGCAGGTATTGCGGTGGAATACGTTTTGGGGCGGTTTTCATCTGGAGAGCGCTCTGCAGTGGAACTGATGATAGCTCAGGCCGCTGATGCTGTAGAATTAATTCTGGAGCAAAGCTTCGAAGCGGCGATGAATAAGTATAATAGGGATAAATAACAAGAAGTCCAGAAGGAGGAAGGCTCTGTGTCGCTCGGGCCGCTAGTACAGCTATGGAAGCGATCTGCATCTTTTAATCTGCTGATGGAAAAACTCTCGGCCGGCAATAACAACCTGAACATAGAGGGTTTATCCGGTTCAGAGATATCCTATCTGATGGCAGCGGTGCGCCGATATTCCGGCAGGCCGTTGCTGTTGATTACTGTTGATGATCGCAATGCAGAGCGTATCTCGGAAGAACTGCACGCTTTTCTTGATGATAATGGTGTGAGTCGAGAGGTCTCCTTCTTCCCTGCTTCGGCCGGAGATGCACCGGAGGTAACCCGGCTGCGCTTGTCGTTGTTGCAGCGGATGGAGGCTGGGCAGGCAGCTGTGGTGGTTAGTGGGTTGAGAAGCGCCCTTGAACCATTGCGTCTACCTTCTGATTGGAAAGATGCCTGTTTCGAAATATGTTCCGGTCAGAATATTTCAACGGAAACGGTCTCTTCTCGTTTACTGGAAATGGGATATGAGCGCGAAACGCTTACCAGTCAACCCGGACAATTCAGCCTGCGCGGCGGGGTGCTGGATATTTTTCCCCCGGCATCCGATTTGCCTTTTCGTCTTGAGCTTTGGGGGGAGGCGGTGGATTCCATTCGTCTTTTTGATCCTCGCAGTCAACTTTCACGAGCTATCGTAGAGCAGGTAATCGTTTCTCCTGCTGCAGAAACGGCCTCGCCTGCTAAGACGGAAATATCAACATTGATAGAGTATCTTCCGTCCGATACTATAGTCGTTCTGGAAGAGCCGCATCGCCTTGAAGCGCATTATAGGAGGATAAAACAGAACCATCAGCATATCCTGCCGCTGGAGGAGGCACAATACCGCTGGAAGGCACAACAAGTGCTGAGCCTATCGCTACTGGCAATGGAGGATTACGGAGAGCCCCTGCATTTTGAAACGGCTGGCCAGGAGAGCTTCGGAGGCCGATTATCTGACGCTGTGGAGGCTGTTAAATCATGGCGAGCTGATGATTATCTGGTATTACTGGTGAGCGATCAAGCTTCCCGGCTGGCGGAACTTCTGGCGGAATACGATCTTGTTGTCGGTGGTAGGGTACAGTCCCTCAGCGGAGCTGTTATTGCTTTAAGAGAGAATATCTATCACGGTTTTCGTCTGCCGGAGATAGGGTTGGCAGTTCTTACCGATAAGGAAATTTTCGGCTGGCGTAAGAGCCGGACACGCAAAAGTTCCTTCTATTTCAGTGATGGTGAGAGATTATCGCTGCTGGAAGCGCAAGCAGGAGATTATGTCGTCCATGTTCAACACGGCATAGGCCTTTATAAAGGTTTGGTTAAGCTGGAGAGTGATGGCATATCCAGGGAATATCTGCATATACAATACGCTGGAAACGATAAGCTCTATGTTCCCTCAGATCAGATCGACAGATTGCAAAAGTTCGTAGCGGCCGGTGATGAAGAGCCCAAGTTGCATCGTCTTGATAGCAACGAATGGAATCGGATCAAGCGTAGAGTCAAGGAAGCCGCCAGGGATATGGCCCATGAACTTCTTAATCTTTATGCCCGCAGAGAGCAAAGCAGAGGTTTCGCCTTCAGTGCCGATACTCCCTGGCAAAGAGAGCTGGAGAGTTCTTTTCCGTATACGGAAACCCCGGATCAGCTTCGGGCTATACAGGAAACCAAGCGTGATATGGAATCTGAATTACCCATGGATCGGCTGATTTGCGGGGATGTTGGTTACGGCAAGACCGAAGTGGCGGTGAGGGCTGCCTTCAAGGCTGTTCAGGATGGCAAGCAGGTGGCGGTATTAGTTCCCACTACCGTTTTGGCTTTGCAGCATTATAACACCTTTTGTCAGCGTCTGGGGGCTTATCCGGTAAAGATAGAGATGTTGAGCCGTTTTCGTTCCGCTAAAGAGCAGCGCGATACTCTGGAATGTTTGGCGCTTGGAGAACTTGATATTGTTATAGGCACACATCGTCTGGTTCAGAAGGATGTTGCTTTTAAGAATCTCGGGTTGCTGATAATCGATGAGGAGCAGCGTTTTGGGGTAACGCACAAAGAGCGGCTTAAGGAGATGCGCCTGGCAGTGGATGTTCTGACTTTGACGGCAACGCCCATACCCCGAACGCTGCATATGGCTCTGTCCGGGCTAAGGTATATGAGCGTTATAGACACTCCGCCTGAGGGCAAGATGCCGGTTAAAACTCTGGTGACGCAATATGATGATAACCTTATTCGTCAGGCTGTCGAGCGTGAGCTCGACAGAGGCGGGCAGATTTACTTTGTCAGCAACCGTATAGAAGGAATAGAGTCCTACGCTTTACGCTTGCAGCAGTTAATACCCTATGCTAGAATAGCGATTGCTCACGGCCAGATGTCTGAGGCCAGGCTGGAAAAGATCATGCTGGAATTCTACCGGGGAGAGTATGATATTCTGGTTTGTACGACGATTATAGAGAATGGGGTTGATATTCCTAATGTCAATACCATAATCATGAATGATGCCGATCATCTGGGATTGGCGCAGATGTATCAATTGAGAGGGCGGGTAGGCAGAGGACAGCATCAGGCGTATGCTTATCTTCTTTATAGAAACGAGCATACAGTCTCGCAGCTGGCGGAGAAACGGCTATCTGCCATACGCGATTTTTCTGAATTGGGGTCGGGGCTCAAGGTGGCTATGCGGGATCTCCAGATAAGAGGCGCCGGCAATATTCTGGGAGCAGAGCAGCACGGCTTTATTCAGGCGGTAGGATTAGAGCTTTATTGCCAGCTGCTGGCGGAATCTGTGGAGGAGCTGAAAGGGCAGGTACAGGAAGATAAGCCGCAGGCTACTATTGATATTCCGCTGGATGCTTTCATTCCCAGAAGCTATATCAACGATGAGCGGTTGCGCATGGAGTTCTACCGCCGGCTGGCCGGTGCCGAAGATGAGATGGCCGTGGAGCGCATTGCTGCAGAGCTGGCCGATCGGTTTGGACGGCGTCCCAGGGAAGCCAACAATCTTATCTTCGTCGTCAGGATCAGGCTTCTGGCAGCACAGCGCGATATTCGTAATATTTACACCGAGAGCGGGCAGATAACGATCAATGGCAGCCTGCCGTCTAGAAACATGCTGAGAGGGAGAGGCGGCGTCATAGCCCGATATAGAAAGCACTTGATGTTGATGCCGGACCGGTTGGTGATAAACACCGATGGTTTGACTCAGAGAGAGTGGACTACGCTGCTTGAAGCGGCTCTGGACACCTTTGCCAGGAAGGAACTTTGCGCTTAAAAGGCAGCAGAAGAAGGATTCTACGGCTTTTTCGTAGAATAACCCTAAATATCGAAGGGAGACAGATTATGAGGAATGTAAAATGGATACCGGTTCTGGCTGTAATAGTTTTGCTGGCTGTAGCGGCGGGGTGCAGCTGGAGCACAGTGGCTACCGTGAACGGTGCCAAAGTTACGGAGAAGGAGTTCTATGCAGAACTGGAGAAGCAGCATGGGCGTGAAGTGCTGGAGAGAATGATTACCGAAAAGATTGTTCTGCAGGAAGCTGCCGAGAAGAAGATTACGGTAACCGATAAAGAGGTTGATGAAGAACTGGCTCGTATCAAGGGCATGTTTCCCACCGAGCAGGAGTTTGTTAATGCTGTAAAACAGTATTACGGCATGTCGGTAGATATGCTTAAGCAGCGGATCAAACTCGATAAGCTGGCTAATAAAGTACGCACATCGGGTGTTAAGGTCAGTGATGCCGATCTGAATAAATTCCTAGGTGAGCGGCGCTATCTGAGGCACATTCTTGTGCGTGATCAGAGCGAGGCCACGGCTCTTCAAGCTCTGTTGAAAGACGGCGGTGATTTTGCTCAACTGGCCAAGCAGCGCTCTACCGATCCGGGCAGCAAGACCCGTGGCGGGTTGTTGGGGTTTGTCAAGAAGGGCGAGATGGTGCCGGAATTTGAAAAGGCAGCTTTTGCTTTAAAAGAGGGAGAGACCAGTTCCATCGTCAAAACGCCTTATGGCTACCATATCATCAAATGCGATAAGCCTGATCGTAAGGAAGCCGAGGAAGCCATTAAAAAGGAGAAGGCAGAGCCGGTGGATACTTGGATAGCCGGGTTGCGCCAGAACGCCAGGATAGATATAAAGCGGGATATGTATAAGGACCTTGTTGACAGCATTAAGGCCAGCGGTGATAAGCAGCAGGAGCAGACGGCGGCTCCTACAACGCCTTCTAAGTAGTTGGCAACGCCCGCGTACATAACCGTAATCGGCTTAGGGCCGGGGTCCTTTGACAATCTTACCTGTGGAGCTTTAAGAGCAATGGAGGAGGCGGAGGAGGTCTGCTTGCGGACCTCCTCCCATCCCATAGCTGCTGAATTAGCGGCCAGGGGCATCAATTTTTCCAGCTTCGATTATCTTTATGAAACAGCCGAAACTTTCGAGCGAGTTTATGAAGAGATTGCTGTTAACCTGCTGGCCAGGGCCAGGCAGGGATGCAGACTGGTATATGCAGTTCCCGGGCATCCATTGGTAGCGGAAGCTTCCGTTCATCATCTTCTGGAGCTTGCTCCTGATAAAGCGGTGGAAGTACGCGTTTTGCCGGGGCTCAGCTCCGTAGAGGCTGCTTATGCCGCTCTGAGCATTGATCCGCTGGAGGGGCTAGTTCTGGCAGATGCTTTGGAGATTGAAACGCTGGATGTAGATCCCAGCCGGCCGCTAATGGTGCTGCAAATATATAATGCTGTTGTTGCTTCGGCTGTTAAGTTGAGATTGATGGAGTTCTATCCTGATGATTACACCGTCATACTGCTTCAAGCCGTCGGAACGCAGCAGGAGAGCATTAGCAGGCTGCCGCTCTATATGATAGACAGGGAGCATCGGGCAGATCATTTGACTATTCTCTACCTTCCGTCTTTGCCGGCAGAGGCGGATGGCAGGATAGCGACACTTTTGAATATCATGCGTAAGCTGCGCGGTCCCGGTGGCTGTCCCTGGGATGCGCAACAGGATCATGTCAGCCTGCGTCCTTATCTTCTGGAAGAGGCGTATGAGGTTCTGGATGCTCTTGACAGGGAAAACATCGAAGATTTTTGTGAGGAACTGGGCGATCTGCTCTTGCAGGTGGTTTTTCACGCTCAGGTAGCCTCGGAAGAGGGGGCCTTTGATTTCAGTGATGTGGTATCCGGCATTTGTCGTAAGTTGCGGCGCCGTCATCCTCATGTATTTGGAGAAGCGGTTGTCAGTGGTGCCGGAGAGGTCCTGCGTAACTGGGAAGCCATAAAGTTGGAGGAGAAGGAAGCTCGAGGGGGAGAATCTGAAATAATGCAGGGGATTCCCCGGACATTGCCGGCTCTGAGCAGAGCACAGAAAATCCAAGAGAAAGCCGCCAGAGTAGGCCTTGATTGGCCTGATACCAAAGGTGTGCTGGAGAAAATTTGTGAGGAGGTGATGGAGCTAACCCGGGAGATACAGCGGGAGCATCGTGCGGAAGCTCTGGACGAGTTGGGAGATCTCTTCTTTGCGCTGGTTAATCTAGCCAGACAGTTGGGCCTGGATGCAGAGGAGGCATTACGCCGATCAGCGGATAAGTTCATCAGGCGGTTTAGTTTTGTAGAGACAAAGGTGAAGGAGTCCGGGCGTTCCTGGGAGAGCTTTACTCTGGATGAGCTGGATATCTTTTGGAATGAGGCAAAGGCCGAAAGCACGTAATAAGATAGTTTTTTAGCGTAACAAATAAAAACAACCTGCCGATTTAAATCGGCAAAGAAGAAAAAGGAGGAAAGTTATGAATAAGGGAGAACTCGTTGCCGCAGTGGCTCAGAGAGCCAAGTTGAACAAGAAGGAAGCAGAGGCAGCCGTAGATGCCGTCATCAATGTAATCAAGGATACAATGAAAGAGGAGAAGATCACTCTGGTGGGCTTTGGTACCTTTGGCGTCAAGGAGAGAGCCGCTCGTACGGGTATCAATCCGCAGACCGGCGAAAAGATAAATATCGCCGCCTCCAAGGTTCCCTTCTTTAAGCCCGGCACCGAGCTGCGCAAAGCGGTAAAGTAAACGCGCTTTAAATCGTAGAATAAAACCCGGCAGGCCGTAAAACGGCCGCCGGGTTTTATTTTGACTGCCAATCAAAGCGCATATCCGGGTGGTGAAAATCTGTCTTAATTCTGCCTTTTTACCGGTCGCCGCAACTGGAGCAGCAGAAGGGCAAAGATGATCAGCAAGATAATGCCGGCTGCTGCCGGCAGAATATCCATTTTTCTTCTTTGTAGCGGAGCGGCTATAGACGCCCGCGCCTTTATCGGACCCAGGGATGCTGTCGCCGGTTTTTTATTCAGGAAGCGGGAGCGGTATTGCTGGATATCGTAGACGGGCGCTTTTGTATTCGGCTTGCCGAAGAACAATCTGTATTGCCTGCCGATGTCCGCTCTGAATACCAGGCTTACCTGTGGGCCATAAGCCGTAACCCTTTTTATATGCAGTGCTTTTTCCTTGTCGTTGCGTATGACCAGCATTAGGTGGCGGTAGGAGGTGCCGGCAGGCAATTGCAGCCGTGTTTTCTGCTGAATTGTACCGCTCAGGCTGTTCCTGAAGATCACAGCCCCGGAGAACCGGCGCCAGCGTTTGGTATCCTGGCTTCCCAGTACCATGACCTCACGAATAAAGGAGGGATCGGTTATATACATCGATAATCCGGCTAAAGGGATATGGGCATAGCCTAGGTCCAGCTTTACCTTGGTCAGATGATGCTCCGGCACTTCGACTATCTTGAAGTGCTTTATGGGTATACCCGACAGGGGCGTATTGACATAGGGAGCTTTATTGACAGTGATACCATCTATCCCCAGTGGTTTATCCTGGCCGTTCGCTATACTGATCCTCAAATAACGGCAATTGCTGGGAGGGTACTCCACCGTTTTCCAGGCAAGCACATTCTTTTCCGGCAAGGAAAAGATAAAGCTGTTCTTTGTCAAAAGCTTCCAGGTAAGAGCATCGTCACTTCCTTCAACTGTCACCGGCCTGAAGAAGTTCGTAATACCTGTATCCAGCGTAATGGAGCCGTGGAAGAGCTTATCTCGGCCGGTATCTACGGTGAAGACGGTTCCCTTTTCAGGATGGCTCGAGATGCTTGTGACTCTGGCTGTCAGAATGGTCGGATGCACCCCATTCGGCCGGGGAGGCAGTAAAAGATGAGGGACTTCGCGTCCAGAGCGTGTTACCAGGCGCAGATCACTTAGATCGGGTGCCGATCTGCCGAGAACTGGAGGCGGCAGGACCAGGCGCCGAAAGCCGCCGGCATTCTTATTGCCGGCAGCTACATCTGCATAGCGGCTCCAATCTTTATGTCCGTAACCCGCTTCAGCGGGTAAGGCGGCAAGGAAAAACCCGGCAATTACAACAGTTATAACGTGTCTTTTGCTGATAAAGCTCATGATCTCACCAGAATATATAGTCACTGTATATAAGTTCGTGACCGAGCGTTTTTGTCCTGCAAGAGAAGGGTACTATTGATTTATTGTTGGAAATGATTATGATAATCATATAGATGCTTTTTAGGGCTGTATTAATATGGGGAGGCTTAGTTGATGAAGAGAATAACGGTCTGGGTTATCAGTCTGCTGCTATCAGCGCTGCTGTTTGGTTGCGGGCAGCAGGAAAGCGGCAAGACGGAGTTGAGATGGTCGGGATATGCCTTCCCGGCCTACGATAAATTCAGATATGATGAATCAGCAGCTTTTGAGAAGCTGCATCCGGAAGTAAGAATAAAGTATGAACCGGTCGGCGGCAATTACCCCGGCAAGATAATGACCCAGTTAGCTGGCGGAACGGCTCCGGACGTCTTCTTTGTGCCTCCCAGTATGTATTGGGATTTTATCAAGAGAGGCGTTCTGATGGATATGACTCCATATTTGGATAAGGATAGAGAGTTTCTCAAACAGTATTATCCGACTTTGGTGAACGATGTGAATTACGAGGGGAAGGTATATGGCCTGGTGAGCAATTGCTCCATACCTCTTCTCTATTACAATAAGGATATCTTCGACAAGATGAAGGTACCCTATCCCACCAACGACATGACCCTTGAGGAAATGGTGGAACAAGCTAAAAAGATGACTATAAGAGAGCCCAACGGCAAAGCCAGGCAATTCGGCCTGATAAATGGTATGAGCTGGCAGCAACTGGGAGTGCTTTACGGCGGGCAGCTTTGGAGCAAGGATGGCAGCAAGTGCAATATAAACAGCGAGCCCTTCAAGAAGGGGATAAAGTTCACCAAGGATATCTATGATGCTTATAAAATAGCGCCCTATCCTCAGGAATCCAAGGATATGGGGAACCGGGAGCAGTTTATCGGCCGCAGGGCGGCCATGTATCTGGGCCACTCCTGGGAGATAGCCACCTTCAAGATACAGAACAGAGCCGCACAAAAGTTGAACTACGGCTGTGTGATGGCGCCGGTACCCAAGGGTGGTAAGCGAGCTTATCTGGCAGGAGGCAATATCCTGGGAGTCAACGCTAAGAGCAAAAACAAGGAGTTGGCCTTTGAGCTGGCCAAGTTCATGTGCCAGCCGGAGAGCATCAAATTTCTGATAGGGATGGGAGATTCCGTGCCGATACGTCCCGAAGGAGAAGAGATGGAGTTTTTGTTGAACAATCCCACTCATCCCAAAGATGTAGCTGAGAATATCCGTAAGGGTATGGAATATATAATTCCCCATAGCAGCATGTACAGCAGCCGGGTAGTGCCCGACCAATTCGACCGAGTCGTCACGGAAGAGATGGATAAATATGTGCTTCTGAGCCAGGATCTGGACAAGACGCTCAAGGCGATGGAGAGGGGCATAGCCGGAGCCATGCAGAAGTAACTGTATTTGGGCCGGGCCTTTACAGGTAAAGGCCCGGCCCAAAAGGTTGCTTCTATGGTCGTCCGTTGACCTTATTTAGCCCGGTTCAACCTCTCCAGTAATTCTTGCCGGTACCGTTTTATCCATTGCTTGTCTCTGGGGAAATCGGCATAATCGTGAATATCCTGCAGCAGGGCGTCGTCGGGATCTATGCCGCAGGCTTGCAGCAGGGCATAATCCTGCAGACTTTCGGCAAAGATTTCCCAGCGCAGGGAATCTATCGGGCCGTTAGGACCTGGATATATAACAAAGGGATCACCGAAAGTCCAGTCAGGCCACCTTCCGGCATCGGTTACGTGAAAGGGATTGATCAGCTCCCTTGTTCCGCCCCTATACCAATAATTGCCGCCCCAATGTAGGAAGCCTTGGGCTTTATGGCGATAAAGGAGCCAGCCGGTCATTCTTATCTTTAAAAGCGGTGTATCCAGAAAGCGGTTCAAGTATTTTCCACGTGGACCACAGCAAAAGTAAGCCCAGGCCGGAAAACCCTCTGCAATGAATTCCGGGGCGTTGTTTATACTTGGAATGGGGATATCCGTCAGCCCTTCTCTGGCAAAGGAGATCTCGCTCAACGCATCCATGATCTTCATCCATGGAGCCAGCTCCTGCAGCATATTCCTGGCAGAGCGGTAATTGATCAGATGCTCTTCACCATGCGGTTCATCAGAGAGATGGAAGAAACTGTTTTTCAGCAATCTCTCCTTATCCAGGAAGCTATGAAGTTGCGGCAGGTATTGGGAAAGAAAGGCTCTATAAACATCCGATATCGCTCCTGTGTCCGGAGGCCAAAGCAGCTGTTCTTCCAGTCCGTGCCCCTCGTAGATGCGAATGGCACCGGCAGCTCCCCACTGCGTAAAAAGGTGTGCCCATTCAAAGTTTCTTATCCCGCAGGAGCGGGCCGTATCCACCCAGCGCTTTACCAGGCTCCAATCAAAAAGGTAACCGTTATCATTTTTAGCTACTCGCAACAATTGAGTAGGTCTTTTCACGCCATCAAGGGACGGGGTAAAAACCGGAGTGTATATTGTATCCTGTCCGTGCTCAGCCAGGTCGGTCATATAACCACTCAGGATGCTCCAAAATTTCTCCTCAAAAGGCTGTAATCCATACCAATCCAGCAAAGCATCGGCATAAAACCAGTTGGTTACCGGAAAATTCACTCTTTCGGGCAGCAAACATGGATAAACGACAACCTCTGTCTTCAGCCGGGCTACGGTTTCTTCATTCAGCTTTAATTGAACATCTACTTTATGCCTGCCCGCCGAAGCTTCCGGAGTTATCCTGAGCGTCACCCAGAAAACGGCCGTTTCAAAGCAGCCTATTGCCGTTTCATTCTCAGGCAGCAACGGATCGGGAACCATGCCGGGCACAGCCCCGCCGGTTTCCAGCTCTTCTGCCGGAGTCTCCGGTGTAACGTGCAGCAGCGGCACGAAGCCCACCCGCCGTACAGTAGTTATCAGGCTGTCGCCGGCTTCTATCTCAGCCCTGAGCTTGCCGGATACGGCGCCCGTCCGGCAGCCTATCTGGAAAGAGAGACGTTCACCCCGGGCTCCTGCCAATAGAGGAGAAGCGCCGTCTTCGGAAGCGGAATGAGGATAAATTCTGTGTAGTGAGTCAGCCAACCATGCTTTAAAGCAGCCTTTCATAACGATACGCCTCCATACAATATGCGGACTTTGATATAAGCTTGCTAAATATGCTTGACATGCTAACCGATGAATATATCCTTGTCAACCTTACGCAAAATTAAAATACTTATTGACAACTGGACACTTACACAGTAATATATAATCAACTTGTACGCTCAAGTACGGTTGAGTGTGCTCAACCTCTTGATTACAGAAAGGTTATTGGGGAGCGGCGTGGAAGAGAGGCTTTTAGAGATAAAACCGAAATATAAGCAGATAAAAGATTTTCTGGCGCATAGGATATCAACCGGTCAGTACGCCGAAGGAGAGAAGATACCTTCTGAAAATGAATTGGCTCAGCAATTCAGCGTAAGCAGACATACCGTTATCAAGGCGTTAAATGAATTAATTAACGAGGAAATGATTTGCCGCCGGCAGGGTATGGGCAGTTTTGTTGCACCTGCAAGGACGAGAAGAAAGAATAGGATCGGAGTGATCATTTATCACTCCGATAACCCTTACTACTCCAGGATTATCCGTGGCATTGAGAATTACGCCGAGAGAAACGGATTCTACATAGTCCTATGCAATAGCGAGGGAGATATTCTCAAGGAAGAATCATATATCAGGGGCTTGCTTTCCGAAGTAGACGGCTTTTTGATTTCCCCTAGCTATATGCAAGGAGAGTTATCTCCCGGGGTACGGCTTCTTCTGCAGAAGGAGATACCCTTTGTTCTGGTTTCCAGGCTGCCTTCGCATAAAGTTGCCGATAATATTGACTTTGTCATTCCGGATGATTACCGGGGGGGCTATATGATCACCAGGCACTTGTTGGATACAGGCTATATGAGGGTATTCTTTCTAACTGTGGTCGGGTTGCAGAAACAGCCGGAAATTCAGGACAGGTTTTTGGGCTACAAAAAAGCCCTATCTGACGCGGGGATTCCCTTTGATGAAAGATTTGTCCTGGAAGCCGCAGATACAGACCCGCTGCACGGATATGAAAAGGACGGCTATCGGATGGCCGATAGAATTATCTCTATGACAGACAGGCCCTTTGCCGTTTTTGCTATAGGCGATTCCATGGCCATAGGCCTTATGAGAGGGTTGAGAGAAAAAGGTATAAAGGTGCCGCGGGATATTGCTCTTTGTGGCTTTGATGATATCGATCTGGCAGGACAATGGGGCATAGACCTGACAACCATCAGACATCCTGCCGCTGAAATGGGGAGGAAAGCTATAGAGGTGCTTCTGCAGGCCATTGAGAACGGTGAGTCAGGTGGACAACAGATTATTTTACCGGTGGAATTGAAGGTGCGTAAGACCAGCCTTATGTCGGAAACGAGGATGCCGGTGGCATAAAGGGAAGAATTCGGCCGGTGAATAGATATGAGCGGCAGCCTTACGAAAAGAGAGAGATAACTTTTAGGAGGTGTGGCTTATGAGAAAGTGCTATAAGTATATCGGAGGATCGGGAAAAGGCTTTACTCTTATAGAATTACTCGTTGTTATTGCCATAATTGCAATCCTTACCGCTATTCTTTTCCCTGTCTTTTCCCAGGCCAGGGAAAAGGCACGCCAGACGACGTGCGTCAATAATCTAAAACAGTGTGGTACGGCCTTGATGCTTTATGCGGAAGACCATGATGGTTGGACTCCGCTTGCATTTTCTGCATTTTTGGGAAAGACCTGGGCGCAGGTTTTGGTCGAAGGTAAATACCTTGGCGATTCGGCCTGTTTGGTCTGCCCAAGCTGCAAACCGAATAAGTTCAATGGCTCGTATTCACAGACATATGGCCTATGGGCTTATGATTCTGGCTGGCACCAACGGCTCTGGGGCGATGATTATAAAGGAGTAGGCGGAGTGCCTTATACAGGCAAAGGCCCTGCCGGGCAGATAGTATTGGCAGATTCAGCAGGTAACCTTCAGCTATATCAGCATTACCATATTTATGGTCGTATATCAAGTGAACGATACTTTCATCTGCGCCATAATGGCAAAGCCAACGCTTTCTTTGCCGATGGGCATGTGGCCGTTATCGGCCATGAAGATTTGAATGCGATGAACGTACGGTACTACGTTTTGAATGGCGAAGTGCTCTCTAATTGGTGATAGGCTGTTTCTGCGATAACAATAATATGTTACGGAGGTATAACTATGAAAAGGTGGTTTCCATATCTTCTCTGTCTGGTCGGCCTTATAGGGGTTAATCCGGCCGCGGCCGATGTAGTACCTGACAAGGTAGTAATGCATTGTCAGGATCAGGGCAACTATTTCTCAAATGACCCCAAATGGTTGTTTGGTGAAAGAGTTGTTGGTCAAAGTTTCATTCCTTCCAAGAAAAGGTTTAGTTTTCTTCGGGCGATAGTATATAGAAGGACGGATGGCGGCGCCTATACCGGCAAGGCGAATCTGGAGATCAGGCTCTGGAAGTGCAAAGAAAGCTATGCGGCTACCAAGAATTCGCTTCCGCTGCTCTCAACTACTGATGAAAAGAAGCCGGCCTTTGCAGATAGGTTCTATTTCCCTATGAATGTTGATGTGGATCAAGGAGAGCCTTACTATTTTGAATTTTCCGTTCCTTTGGCTCCTGAAAACTGTTACTATTACAGCTACCAATACCAGGGTAATTTTTATCCAGCGGGAGAATATAGCGTCAACGGCCAGATATGGGCTGGCTGTGATTTCAATTTCACCACCTATTATCCGGTGGAATTAAGCAAGGGGCAGATGCAGGCAACAGACGGGCTGCCGGAAATCCTGGAGGTCCGATTCTCCGATCAGATAATCCCTGCTAATATTAGGACCTTGATTAGCGGCCCATCCGGCATTATTAAAGCCAAGACCAGCTATGGCGACGACAACACCGCTTACCTGGGGCCTCTGACTCTGCCTGCATATAACTCTGGGAAATCCGCCTACAAGCTTATAGTCCAGATAAAGGGCGAGAGCGGAAGCTGGCAGAACTTTGAGTATCCTTTCACTTATGAGCTCCCCGTCATAGAGCCGGCTACGGATGTTAAGGCAACTGCCGATGAGAGCGGCGTTACGCTTACCTGGAAGCCTTCTCCTTCTGCCGCAGAGTACAGGATTTACCGTTTTACCGAATCCGGAAAGATGCTTGACCGGGCTACGCGCTTTATTGCCAGGGTAAAGGGAGACCAGACTTCTTATCAGGACCCGGCAAAGAATAAGGATGGCAAGGCGTTATTGGGAAAAGGGGTTACTTATTACTACCGCGTGCTGGCGCTGGATAAGAGCCTGAGCAAAACCGGTCTTTCACAAGAGAAGGAGGTTGCTATCCCATGAAACCACTGCTTGCAGGCAAAGTTGCTGTATATGCCATGCTCTTTCTGGTTGCCGCCTGTGCCGGCAGCTGCCATGCCCAGGCAGTGAACGAAACTGCTATCAAAGGCATACTCAAGACGAATGTCCAATATGCGGCGACCGGGAGTGGCGGAGAATTAACCATCGAGGTGCAGCGCGAACCGATTATCGGCATGCAAATGAACTCTGGTCAGGTTACTAATCGAGACTTGCAGGCATTGAAAGAATGTGGAGTCAACACAATATCCTTGAGGTTGCCTTTAGGCTCGCTTAAGGAGAACGAAATCAAAGAGACCAAACGTATTATCGGCATGCTTAAAGATAAAGGCTTTACAGTGTTCTGGCTGAGCGGCCTGAACCCCGTATCCTGCGAACGCTTTTTATCCTCAAAGGCGGATATCTCCAAGGTGGATTGGAAAGGCAGAAAGATAAACAACAGGCCATGCTATAGAAATCCCCAGGTAAAAGAGGCCTTTAACAAAGCCATGCAGGAATGTGTGCAGGCAATGGTAAAGCATAATATTTATCCGGAAGGCATAATAATGAACGAACCCGGCCAAATTGCCGGAGAGTTTTGCTATTGCCGGCATTGCAGCAAGCTCTTTCAGCAGAAGCACGACCTTTCTATGCCCAAGCCGGTGAACCTGGAGGAATCGACCCAAAGCAGCATACCGGTGAATTGGCCTGCCGGCCTGCCCAAGGCAAAGTATATGCAAGAGAGCGGCCGGGTTGCCTGGAGCAAGATGGCGGAGTTTTACTGTGAGCCGGTTACGGAGCGGATTGAAGATATCTTTAAGCACCTGCGCAGCGGATTTTCCCAAATCTCCTGCCAGGTTACCACTTTAACCGATATCCACCCTTACTACGGGTTGGATTTCTGGAACGGCGTTATGAATATTGGGCAGCTTGACGGCATTCAAACAGCCATCTACTGGGCTGTCGGTAAAGCGTCGCCGCTTACGGCAGGTGATGAGAGAGTTGCTCGCAAATTTGTCGGCACAGCGCAAAAGAGGGGCCTCTCCTGTTATTACTGGCTGCAGGGGTATGATTGCGGGGATAACTCCGGGCCGCTGAAGCCGGGCGAAATTCAAGTTGCCGTCAGAGAGGCGTTTGCACGCGAGGTGGACGGCATTCTGATCTGGAGCTATCTGAACCCTATAAGGGGGCCGTGGAACAAGCCTTATGGTTGGGATGAATACCTGGTCGATCTGGGCGAGGCGGTAGCGCCTTACCTGAACAAGCCCGCTGATAAGTGCCGGGTAGTGGTTAATATAAACGGCAGTGAAAAGACAGTGAACGGCAACGGCACTGAAGGGTGGGGGCAGGGCGGAGTATACCGCATAAAAACAGCCAAACCCGCAGACGGCAAGATAAGGTTGACAGTTTATTACCCCGCCTGCCGCCCGCTGCAGCAAGAGATAAAAATTGACGATGGAGGACAACCCAAGTGAAAACCAGGATCGCAAGCCTTACCTTAACGCTGCTCATTTTTCTCGGTTTTACATCAATTGCCATAGCGGCAGAAGATTTTATTAGTATCTATCTTTATCCTAATATCGGGTATACCCCTCAATGTTTGGAATTCTGTAAAAAGTACGGAGTGGAAAAAACAATTATGCACCACAGTTATGTGGCTAAGGGCGAAGAAAAGCCCTACAGAGAAAACGAGCTTCCCGTAATTTGCGGCTGGATGCCATGGAGAAACTTCTGGACTATTCAGTCGTCGGAAAAAACGGCTGAACAGCTGAAGGCATGGTGTGTGCAGAATATTGGTTCTGAGCACTTGGATGAAGTAAATGGCTTTGAAATAGATGAACCCAGCTGGGGCTTCGGCGATTGGAAGCAGCAGAGCATCCCTGAATTAGAGAAGGATGCAGAGCTGCGGAATGAATATTACAAGAAGTTTGGCTGCCGGCCGACGCTTAGCGCAGAGCGCTTTAAGGATTCCAACGGCTGGCGCAACACCTTGCAGTTCAGGCAACAACTCTTTGTCGATAGACTATCAAATGTTATAGAGGGGTACAAAACGGCGTTTCCCAATAAAAAGTTGCTGATCTGCTTGTCGCCTACGGCTTATGAGTCTGGGTCGCAGATGGGGGTTGATATTAACCTCTTCAAGGAGTTCCCTGTTTATTGCCAGCTAATAATTGATCCTTATTTTCAAGCCTTTCGTCGGCCATTGCAGTGGGCTGGATATGTGATCCGATGGAAGAGGAATGCAATGGCAGAGCGCCCTCTGGGCGGAGTGCTTCAGTTCTATGATTCACATCGTGACACCGGCTGGCCTGTTGAGGGCTATATGGATCTAAATCCGGAAGATGTTTATCGACAGCCATTTGAGTATCTGATGAATGGTGCATCGAACTTAACGGTGTTTGTTATGGCTGCGTTTTCACAAAAGAGAGCGCAAAACGTTGAAGCTTTGGGAAGAGCGTTTGATTTTGCCCGGGAGAACAAGCATCTGTGGCAGGATACGCATCCCGTCAGCCAGGTGGGTATCTATTTCTCTGAAAACACCTTCCGCATGAAGGATATGTGGGGCCCCTGGAGCAGGATGACCGGGCTTTACGGGGCATCCTTCCAGACGGAATACACCTATTATGCCCTCTCCCGCATGCAGGTACCGGCGGACATAATCTCCGTGCCCTTCTGCCAGGAGAGCGGCCTGCCGGAGAAGTTGAAAGGCTACTCTGTAATAGTACTGCCGGACGTTAAATGCATGAGCAAATATGAGGCGGATTCCTTTGCCGGGTATGTAAAGAACGGCGGCACGCTTATTATTACCGGAGAGACTGCCTTCTATGATGAATACGGCAAACCCCATTCCAATCCGGCGCTCTTAAGCCTTACTCAAGGCAAACTCGTGTCGGCCAAAGAGCATGCCACATTAAAGCTAAGCAACAAAAGCCTCCCCAGAAAACTAAGAGGATTATCCATAGCGGCTGACTGTAACGATGCCACCCTTTTCTACCGCATGGCAAGCCGCCACCCGGAATGGTTGAAGGCAAAGTGCAAGGAGATGAAATTCAACGGTTATGATCTATTCTTCTCAGAGAAGCTGCCCAAGCCCGTGAGTGCAGCAATCCTTCCGGGGAAGGGCGCCTTAACGCTGGCAGCCTATGAAGACGGAACATCGGCCATAACCGTAAATAATTACGGCAAGGGCAAAGTATATTACATCGGCCCCAATGACGTCACACTTTTTCAGGGGGAGGTTACGGATTCTCTGGAGGAGCCGGTGAATAAAATCTCCCGTGAAGCTCAGTGCATGGAGCTTTTTGGAACCATCATGCAGGATGCCCTGGGCAAAGACCGTCTGCTGGAAGTAAAGACTGCTCCTGCAATGGAGGTGGCCATGCGCCGTAAAGCAAAAGGCGGCGGCACACTGCTCTACTTCCTCAATCACAGCGGCCGGCCTGTGCAAAACACCAAAGTAAAAGTCGCTCTGGATAAAAAGACTAGATCGGCAGATCTGCAACTCTATCAGCCCGGCAGCGCCCTCCAAAAGCTCTCCGGCAAGATTATTAAAGCCGGTGCAGGCCAGGGCATAGAGTTTGAAATACCAACTCTGAAAATCTTTGCTGCAGTATGGATTAGGTAAAGGCTTTCAAATATATCCAGAACCAATTGGGCGGTATTACGCTTAATGCGCAAGGCGGGACTGAGATCGAAAACCGCTAAGAAGTTCAAGGTAACGACGGCTTCCGATCACGACCATCCGGTGGCGGAGAATCTGCTCAACCGTAACTTCAGCATAAAAGAGCCTGATAAAGCCTGGGTGGGGGATATAACGTATATCTGGACCAGAGAGAGATGGCTGTATCCGGCAGTGCTGCTGGATCTGCTTCGCCTTCACCCAGGGCGCCGGGTACTTCAATTTGCCCGCCGGCGGGAAGACACTCCGGCGCAAAGAAACTACCTTATTTTTACTCTTTAGTTGTACTAAATATGAGGTACACCATAAGAAAACAATGGAAGTTAGTAAATAGAGGAGGAGCTTGAATGGCACGCATACTGAGGCAAGTTACCGTAGTCAGGGATGGGATGCATAACGCATTTACCGACCTGGCTTATTGGCAGGGAGCCTATTGGGTCAGTTACAGAAAAGGAGCAGGGCATATTTCGATAGACGGCGAGGCGGTGCTGTCGGTATCGGTAGATCGTACTCGTTTTCGGGAAGCGGCGCGGGTCAAAGTGCCTGGCGACAACCGGGATCCCAAGCTGATTTGCCTGGATGAAGAGCATTTATCCATGGTCTTTCCCAGTTGGATTGGTGGCAGTGAGAAAAGAAATCTACAGCAATATGTATCTTTCTCTTCGGATGGTTTTATCTGGCAGGAACCGGTGCCTATTTTGCCCGCTAATCACTGGTTGTGGCGAGTGCGCCGGCATGCAGAACTTTTCTACGGTCTGGTGTATTCTTTCAACAGCAGCGAGCTTAAAGAGAGATGGTGGCGCTTGGAAATAATGACCTCCTCGGACCTGCTGCATTGGCAGCCGTTAGCCTATATAGGAGATCCCCATGATGGTATGAATGAAGCGGATATCTTCTTCCGTAATGATGGCGAGGCATGGTTGATATCTCGCAGTGAAGTTAGGCCAGGGCAAAGCGTTATGGCTATTGCCCAGCCGCCGTACACAGACTGGGAAATAGTTTATCTGCCGACAACCATTCACTGTCCCGTTATGATCGAGTATCGAGGCGAGGTCTACCTTTCAGGGAGGCGTATGGTCGATATAGAAGGTGATGATACCTTCCCCTTCTTGGATCGGGCTAGTTTGGGCGTGTGGCGGGTGGAACGAGGCCAGGTGGAACGGGTGCTGTGCATACCGGCGACCGGAGATTGTGCATATCCTGGTATGGTTGTGGACCCTGAGGGCCGAGTCTGCTTGAGTTATTACTCGCAGCATGCCTATCATATGGGCGTAGTGGCTCCGCCTTTCCGGCTGGAGGCAGAGGCGCCATATAATCAAGGGAGCCTGCTGACGCCGAATGATGTTTACTTTGCTGAGCTTGAGTTGCCTTAGTGATATTCGTCAAAGCCGGATGCCGGACCCGCATTTTGTTGCCTGGCTGCAAAGGGAGTATAATAACCTGGCTTTTACAGGCAAGCAGGTGGGGAAAGAGCCGATAATCTGATAAAATAAATTAAAAGAGGCTTGTGCTAAGATAGCTGCCGATTATAGGTAATAACAGCTTGATAATGGGCCGGGAGTTTATATTTAGCATGGAAAAGGGTAATCATCTCTCTTGACAACGATCCTTTGATGAACGACCGCCCAAAGTTTCGCAAAAGCCTAATTCTTATCAAGCTTCTTTAGATACACAACACTCGGTAGGGTTTCAAAATGGCCTTCGAGATATTTAGTATAGGCATTGGCCAGCGACCCATTTGAAAAATACTCAGCCACAGGAATCGATTACGATCATAATCTATCCTCCTCTTCCCTGTAGCCGTTTATATCAATACCCTCTACAAATCCTTTCAGGCTCTTGAGAGGGCTGTCCGGCACAAGCGTAAAGATTCCGTTCCTGACCAGGGTTTACACCCTTTGACTACTTTTGATATTCAACTTTTTGCGTAATTTCACCGGGTATCAAAAAGGTTAATAATCTGCCAATGGAGGGTATAAAATAAAGCAAAGAGATATGCCTTCAGCAGGCCGAAGAACATAAGCTAAATAAAGTGTTATGGTAGAAAAAATACGAGGAGGGAACGATTATGAAAGCAAGAGCGTTTTGCCTTAGAGTTGCTTTGTCACTAGTTTTAGTGGCGCTTCTTGCCGGAGCGGTCTGTGCAGACTGGGCCAGCGTAAGCATAGGCGGCGGCAGTATGAAACGCACTCTGATGGATGTAGACAGCGACGGCTACGTAGATTCTCTTACTGTAAACTACTGGTACAAAAATCCCGGAACAGGCGCGGGCAGCTGGCAGGCAATATCTACCGGCTGGAACCAGGAAATTTGGAATGGCGGCTACCAGGTAGGACACGCCAAGATAGCAACCTTTATAGACGGGCAGAGAGTAGGAGACGTCAATGGAGATGGCCTGCCGGATATGGTAATAGGAACCATGGGCTGGGATTCGGCAGCGGGAGTCCCTACCAACATGAGGGATTCCATATACGTCGCCATAAACCCCGGCACGCAGGGGACATGGAGTTTCTACTATATAGGGACTCTGACGCCTGCCACGGAGGACGGAGTTGAGGCCATAGAGATAGGTGATATGAATAACGACGGCTACCCGGATATAATAGCAGGCGGTGAGAACCATCAGGTGCGCTGGTATGTTAACCCCGGGACCATGAGCAACAACTGGTCCTACTATACCCTCTACACCAACACCTATTGCGATATAGAGGGTATGGCCCTGACAGATTTCAACAGCGATGGTTACCTTGATATAGCCGCAACCAGCTGTGCTTCTTTGGGCGGCTCAGGCGCAACGTTTGTGTTGCTAAACCCCAAGAGCAATACCGGCAATTGGCCCTGCTACACATTGGATACCAGCATTTACAGTTGTATGGAGACCATATCTGTCGGCGACCTGGATGGGGATGGCGATATGGATGTGATAGTGGGTATAAGAAAGCCGTTTGTTAAATCCTATCTCAGTTGGTATAAGAACAAAAGCAACGGCACATCCTGGAGCAGCAGAATTCTAATGGATACCCTCTCAACGATCGGCCTTGAGGGGCAATTGCCGGTGGTTGTGGATGTAAACCTTGATGGCTACAATGATGTAATCTGCTACAGGAAAGATAGCGCAGCCAGCTACTGGTATAAGAACAACGGCAGTGGCTCTTCTTGGATTAAAAACCAGATTACCGCTAATTCCCTGGGTAGCTACTATGCTGTAGGCGATGTAGATAACGATGGCGATATAGATATAATATGCGGCGGTAGATGGTACAAGAACCCAACCAATTAAGAAAAGCTATGGAGCTTTTGGGCGGTGTAAAGTTATTGTAGGAAAAAAGCAGGGGAAAATTTCCGGAGGAATAGAAAAGAGATCTCACCATCCCTCGAAGGATGAGTAAAAACTCAGAGGTGAGATCTCATGTAATTAGTTCAATGTGCAGAGGGGTATTTCCTGCAAGTAATGGATAAGATGCTGGAGGTAATTGGAGGAGGAGTCGAGTATCAGCAGTTTCAGGAGGAGTTGCGGGATAGTCTGAACAGTTTGGGGGCACAGGTATGCGGGCTGGTATTGGAAGGGATGGATAAATACCTGATGGAAAACCGGCAGGAGCGAAAAGGCTGGGTAATAGAGCGCCGGGAAGATGAGAAGAGCATATTGACGCAGTTTGGGACGGTAAGATACAAACGGACATACTACAGCAATAAGCAAACTGGAGAGAATGCCTATCTGGTAGACAGGATGGCTGGCGAAATAGTTTGCCTTGATAGCTCGCTTCTGCTATTATATCCCCGGAAAATGGTTGTGACTGAAAAGTTTGAAGCGATAGCCCGGTTATGCAAGGTATATTCCAGGGGGTAAAAGGGTAGTGGCGATCAAAACGAACGTTCTCAAGCTCAAAAATTGCATTATTTATCAGAATTTGCCCAAAAAGATAAAGTTCTCCTTTGCTTGGACAGGGGTACTTTTGCTGGCTTTATTGCCGGTCTTAGAAAGTGAGGTGACGGCAGTGCCGCAGACAGTTCAATTCGTCAAAGCTACCGCCGGAGTTTTGGCCCGGGAGCAGGAGTTTGAAGCCCAGGAGTGGCCGCAGAAACCCGGAAAACGAATGGTTAAAATGTGGGTGGAAGAACCTCCTGCCGGCATAAACAAGAACACTGGATTGATGCTGGTGCTCCATAACTGGGGTGGGGTTTACAACTCCTCCGAATATATCCAGTGGTGCAAGACCTTTGCTGCCAGGTTTAATGTTATTGCCGTTTCCGTAAATTATCTTCAGAGTGGGCCGGAATGGAGAAAAGAGGCTTTGCCGTATGACCATGGATTTCTACAGGCTATGGATGTTATCGGCGCACTCTATACAATCCGGACACAGCTTAAATTGCAGGCTATTGAGTTTAACGAAAACAGAATTTACTCCATGGGAGGGAGCGGCGGCGGCAACGTCACTCAGATGGCCATGAAATTGGCCCCTCATACCTTTGCCTGCGGTGTAGATATCTGCGGCATGCCCGGTCTTATCGATGCTATTGCCTTCGGCACCGGGGAGGGAACCAACTTGAACGCCGGATATTCACGTGATCCCCAAAGCCCCACCTTTTTAAGCAAGGATATGCAGGAAATTCGGGATTTTGGTCATCCGGAACATTGCAAAATCCTGCATGCCGCCAACCCTCAACTGAAGATAGTTATAGTTCACGGTGTGGCGGATACCTCCTGTCCCGTATCGGCAAAAATTCTTCAATACAGAAATATGCTGGCCGCCGGCATAAGCGTAGATGCACATTTTCTGACAGAGTTTGATATGGATGGCGTTGTCGTTAAAGGCACGGGACATTCAGTTGGGGACCGTGAACAGGTTGTGATCAAATATGCTGATGTTTATTTGAAGGAAGACGGAGCCTTTGCCAAAAAATTGAATGTACCCAACGATTTTGCCAGAAAAGACAAGATAGAGTATCCGACTTCAAACGGCAGGTATATCGTTGATTATTCCGGTTACCCGAAGATCTCTTTTCAAAATAAGTAATAAGAACGGATAAGTTGAAGGAGTAATGATATATGGAATGGTTTAAGTTTCCGGATAAGAGGTTTGCTGTTAACGGTCTGGCATGGTTTGAGGAAGAGAAACCCTCTCTCAGGCGTCTGCCACGGCGCTTGAAGAAAGGTTTTCGGCAGCCCGTCTGGGATCTTGCCCAGATCCCTGCCGGAGGGCGCATAAGGTTCAAAACCGATTCTTTGCATGTAGGCATTAAAGCCAAATGTCCGGATAACTTGGTTATGAACCATATAACTCGCATAGGGCAGAGCGGCTTTGATATTTATGTGGATGACATGTTTATGGGCAGCATCTCTCCGGATGAAAAAGGTGCTGTCAAGGCTGAATGGCATATCGCCGAAAACCGGGCTATGCGGGAAATAACTATTAATATGCCGTTATATCAGACAGTCAAGATAAATTATATCGGTCTGGATGAAGCGACGCTTATCGAGCCTCCTGCTCCGTTTGCTGTGGATAAACCTATAGTCTTTTATGGCTCCAGCATTACCCAGGGCGGATGCGCCTCAACCCCGGGAACTACCTACCAGTCCTTTATCTCTCGCTGGCTGAATGTAGATTTCATTAATTTAGGTTTCTCCGGCAACGGCATGGGCGAGCTGGAGCTGGCTCGAGCAATCAATGAGATAGATGCCTCCTGCATCGTTCTGGATTACTGGGCCAATATAAAGTTGGGATGGGAAGAGAACTTACCCGTCTTTACAGAAGAATTACGCCGTATTCATAAGACCACTCCGATAGTAGTAGTCAGCCCATTTTATTTCTGTGCAGAGAACACAGGTGAGACCATTTCAGCGAAACAGCGTAAGGCAGCCCGTGCTTTTGTTCGGACTATGAATTGCCTGGGGGATAAGAACATTTATTTGTTCAATGCTCTTAAGGGAATCTCGGCTGATAATGCTTTTGGTTTGGTAGATGGAGTGCATTGCAATTCTCTGGGGTTCTACTTTATGGCTAAAGCCATGACACCATGCCTCAGGCGCATCCTCTTTACGGAGCTGAGCCTGCGACCTTAGGATATGTCCCCAGGACCGTCTCGTCTGTACGTCCTAATCTTTATGATGAAGGCAATTAAACCGGATCCCTTTTTTTGCCTGCCAACTGAACGATCTATATGCCGGAAGGCAAAAGAGCCTTTAAATATAAGGGCTAGAGTGCCGGGCCGCCCTTGTTGGCCCAGATGATTATTATCCCGCCCTGCCGGCCAAGGCGGGATAGACCGGGTTTTTCTGAACAATTGTATATCGCTTCCGGACTGACTTTAAAGCTTTGTTTGCCGCTTGGTTGCGAAGAAAGTATAATAATAAATGGACGAATGTTAAAAGTCTGATCATTATGCTGCCTGAGGTGTAAGTATGCTGGAGCATAATCGCATATACGATATCATTTCCAAGGGCGCAAATATGCGAACCACGTTGCAAACCGGCTTTGCTGCCGGAGTGTTGATGATAGTGCTTATCTATGCCTGTTTGGGGCTGTTGCTGCTGCTCTCGTTTATAGGCAGCGGGGTACAATCGCTAGCTATGCACGGAACAGGTTATATGCGAACTCTCGCGCAAACGGAGCGCGTTCTTGCGGCCGGAACGGGTGCTCGGGCATCTTTGCCGGTGGCTTTTTTTATCCTGCCGATGCTGGTCTGCGGTGTGATTGGTGCCCTGGCCGCTTTGGCCAAGCGGGAGGGGTGTCGCCGAGACAAAAGCGTTTTGCTGTCCAATGGACTGTTGGAGTTTAGTTGCGATTATGCCGCCTGGTGCGGTTCATTGATATTACTGGGCTATGCTGCGGCCTTTATCTTTTTGCGGCAAAAGCTGGTCTGGAGCTTCTTCACTCCCAATGACAGCCTCTACAGCTTGAGAAGACCGGGTGAAGGTATGTCCTCCGAGGTATCCTTTTGGCTGCTTTCTCTAGCTATTATAGTCACGGCTTTGTTCATCGGCAATCTGCTGCATCGGGCCTGGTCCTTTCTGCATTACCGGCTGCTGCAGCGGTTCAGCTGTTCCGATTGGCGGGAAGAAGTGCGACGCGAGGAGAAGATGCTGAGCCAGGATAGCTGGCGGAGCGGTTTGCCTGGATAGCCCGCCGAGCCTCACTTACTATTTGTTTTACCGGAACGGCTTTTTCAAGCATATAGCCGGCCCGGCGCTTTATATATAAAGTCCACCAGCGTTCGCTATTAAAATTTCAACTCCCCGAAGGCGCCCAAGGGGTTCTGAAATATTGACTTTAATCCTCCGATCTGCTATTTATCAGGTATAAACGATAAATATAAGATCGGCTGAACGAGCCTGTGCCCGGCCATGTATAGAATAAGATGCAATTCCGATAAAAAGGGGACGCTG
>JAQUEL010000078.1 GCA_028685295.1 bacterium | reverse complement strand
CTGAGCTCTGGGTGGCTATGGCAGGGCCGCTATCATCACTTGCTCTGGCCGGTGGGCTGAACCTGCTTATAAGAATTGTTATGTCCCGACCGGTTGCTGAGATAATACCGGCCGCATTGATATATCTCTTTCTAGTCAATCTTCTGTTAGGCGTTTTTAATCTTCTACCCGGATTCCCCATGGATGGAGGCAGAGTGCTGAAGAGTGTGATCTGGGGATTGACCGGGAGCAAAGATAAGGCGATCGGCATATCGCTATCCGTAGGGGCTATCCTGTCACGAGGATTGATCCTGGGAGGATTGCTACTGATTATCGTAGGCGTCTGGGCCGGTGCCTGGCTGGTACCGGTAGGATGGCTGTTACATATCTCTGCAAAAATGGAGAATGAATGCCTGGGTGGTGGCATAAAATCCGGAAGGTAGAGTAACAGGTAAGGATTTTGCAGTCTGAATACCATATTCAAGAAGAAAGAATTTGAACGCAAAGGGTAAGACCTGGAATTCTGCATACCGAATTCGAAATAGGTGAACGATAAGTTGGAAGAACATGGTACCGTTATTAGGGTGGAGGGAGATTTTGCTCTGGTGAAGTTCCGACGTGATAATGAATGCTCTCGTTGTGGACTCTGCCGATCCAGCCATGGCGGCACGGCCGTCATGCTTTGTCATAATCCCTTGCATGCCGTGATGGGAGATACGGTAAAGGTGGAAATCGGCTCAGTTCAACTGCTGCGCGGTTCTGCTGTCATATACCTTTTGCCGCTTCTTATAATGTTTATCGGTTATGCTCTGGGAAAGCGTGTATCCGAAGATATCGGCGTGTGCTCTTCCATTCTGGCTTTGATACTAACCTTTGTCGCCATTAGATGGTACAGCCTGCGCTACGGCATGCCACTTACTTCTGAGATAACCGAAGTTATAGAGCCCTGGCGGTCGTATCCCTGACCTGTTTAAGATTTCTTTCCCAGGGGTATTCTTATACCATCACTTCAGCGTACGTGAGGATAAGGAACTTGGGTAGATGTCTGGGCCAGACACTTTTATATGGATTTGTCATACTTCTCTTTATTCTTCTGATAACGAACCTGAATCAGCAGTCTGCAGGGATATCCCGGATAAGCTACAGCAAGTTCAGCAGCCTGGTGGATGAAGGGAAGGTTGAGGATGTTACCCTGGGACAGGATGAGATAACCGGTCATTTATCAGACGGTACGCTCTTCAGTTCTTATCGTGTAGAAGATGCATCGCTTTATCAGCGTTTGCAGAAGGCAGGCGTAACGGTTTATGGCAGAAAGAGCAGTGCCGGCATATCCATATGGCTTTCCATCTTCTCCTTGCTATTACCGGTGCTGGTTATTGTCGGTATGTGGGCTATCTTCTCCCGTCAAACGCAGACTGACGGCAATCAGACCATGTCTTTTGGCAAGAGTAAAGCTACCATGCTTACCGATAACCGCCCCAAAGTTACCTTCAGCGATGTAGCCGGGGTGGATGAAGCGGAAGAGGAATTGCAGGAAGTGGTGGAGTTCCTCAGGGATCATCGGCGTTTTGAGATCCTGGGGGCCACCATCCCTAAAGGGGTCTTGCTTCTGGGGCCTCCGGGATCCGGTAAAACCTTGCTGGCCAGAGCCGTTGCCGGAGAGGCTGGTGTGCCTTTCTTTTTTATCAGCGGTTCCAATTTTGTGGAGATGTTTGTAGGGGTGGGCGCTTCCCGTGTTCGGGATCTCTTTTCTCAGGCCAAGAAGAATGCACCTTGCATAATCTTTATCGATGAAATAGATGCTGTCGGGCGCCAGAGAGGTGCAGGTCTGGGAGGAGGACATGACGAGCGGGAACAGACCCTCAATCAGCTGTTGGTAGAGATGGATGGCTTTGAGGCTCACTCTCAGGTCATTGTCCTTGCCGCTACCAACCGTCCCGATATTCTGGATCCGGCCTTGCTGCGTCCCGGGCGGTTTGATCGCCGTGTCACCGTCGACAATCCTGACGTCAATGGCCGCGAGGCCATACTCAAAGTACATGTTCGTGGAAAACCGTTGGATGAGAATGTGAATTTGGCCGTTCTGGCACGGCGTACGCCCGGCTTTTCCGGTGCCGATATAGCCAATATGGTTAATGAAGCCGCCATTCTGGCTGCCAGGGAGAACCGCCACAATGTAAGCATGGCCCAGTTTGAAGCATCGATAGATCGTGTTGTGGCTGGTCCTGAGCGTAAAAGCAGGATAATCAGCGATAGGGAGAAGGAGGTAGTGGCTTATCATGAAACCGGTCATGCCATGGTAGCCTGGCGTCTCCCCGATACCGATCCGGTACATAAAATCTCCATTCTGCCACGCGGTCTGGCTTTGGGATATACGATGCAGCTTCCTATGGAGGATAGATATCTGATGAGCAAAACGGAATTGACCCATCGCATTGCCGTCATGCTTGGCGGCCGAGTGGCTGAAAAGATCATCTTCAATGAAATCACTACCGGTGCTCAAAATGATATACAGCAGGCGACTGAAATAGCCCGGCGGATGATAACAGAATACGGTATGAGCGATCTTTTGGGCCCACTAACTCTGGGACATAAGCAAGAGCAGGTTTTTCTGGGTCGTGATCTGATGGAGGAGCGCAATTATGGCGACGAGGTGGCCAGCATTATAGACCATGAAGTTCATAATCTTATAGATAGCTGCTATAAGATAGCTGAAGAGATAATTACCAGGCATCGCTGGAGCATGGATAGAATAGCCAAGGCTCTGATAGAGCGTGAAACCATAGAGGGGGATGAATTGAACAGACTCTTTGAAAAGATGTAAAAAGGAGAAACAAAACTGCATCTGGAATAGTATATATAGTATATAAAGAAGAGTGTGCTTAATCGGACGGATAGAATTTATAATATAGAAATCAGTGGTCGGAGCAAGGAGTTCGGTTTGCAACAGCTCGAGAGGTGTGTTCGAGCTGTTCTGAATTTCTATATCTCCTTCCGGCTTTCGGATGGTTATAGCAAAAGGTGATCAGATGTATCGTGTCCAATTCCTTCCTGGTATCCTGGTGCTCTTTCTTTTCTCTCTGGCGACAGGCATACAAGCGGCACAGGCATCCTCTGTCAGACTGGTAGTGGCCGGACACGTCAATACTGCGGCTCAGGTGGAATGGCAGGGAGAAGAGGTGAAGGTCAGAGCGGGCGATATACTCTCCCCTCTGGGCATAAATCCTGATATCAGTAGACAGGGCAGGCAGATGGTCTTCACTCTGCCTGATAAGAGCCGGGTCCAACTGGCTGTTGGCGATGAAGTAATTCGCATCAACGGTAAGCCCTGTTCGCTGGGGATGGCCGTTACTGGAGGCAAAGGCGTATTTATCGTTCCTTTGCGAGCCTTTGCAAATGCCATAGGATTGAATGCTCGCTGGAATGAAGATAAAACTAATATAGTGGTTACTCCTCGCATAGATGATATCAACATTATCCATGAGGAGAAAGCCGTCAAATTCCTCTTTTCCGGGCATTATCCTTTGCATGGTGACGTTCAAAGCCTGATTCGCCCCAGGCGCATATTTATGGATGTGAAAGATGCCGTTCTTATGGGGCAGGCGCGTGAAGAGAAGATCGGCCGCAGTCCGGTGGTTTCCGCCAGGGTGAGTCAGAATTGGCTGGATCCTGATGTAGTACGCCTGGTGGTGGATCTGGACGGTTCGGCTAATTACAGTCTGGATAAGGAGAATGATCGCCTAGCACTGACTGTGGATTGCGCAGCTTCAGGCTCTAAATCTGATCCGAAAGAGCCGCTGAAGAATAAGGATCAAAGCCGTGGCGGCTTATCTAAAGGAGATAAGGCCCGTATAGAAGATATAGCTTTTGAAACAGTTTCCGACAGGATAACACGAGTAAAGATAACCGCCTCCGGGCCTACCAGACATGCTGTTATGGTGCTGCAAAAACCGGATCGGTTGGTGGTGGATCTTTATGATGCTGTCAGGCCGCTGATGCCGCCTAAATTTATCAATGATGGCAAAGGACCGATCAAAAGAGCTCGCATAAGCCAATTTCAGCTTAAACCCGCGGTTGTCAGGCTGGTATTGGATCTTAACGGGCCTACCGGTTATCGTAGTTATGAAGACCCTGATAATCCCGATAAAATAATCATTGAAGTCGGACATACCGTCTTTTCCAATAGGATTATCGTTCTGGACCCTGGGCATGGCGGCTCTGATCCCGGCGCCATCGGGCCTAGCTCAGTAAGGGAATCTCATGTAGTATTGGATGTGGCTGCCCGGCTGAACACTCTGCTGCAGGCCTCCGGCGCCAAATCTTTGATGACCCGCTATGACGATACGTTTATTTCTCTGGACGGGCGAGTTATTTATGCCGAGGCTAATAATGCCGATCTCTTTGTGAGCATTCATGCCAACTCCATGCCCACCGGACAGGTTACCGGTATCGAAACTTATTACTGTACACCGCAATCCGCCGGTTTGGCTCAGAGTTTACACCGCTCAATGGTGCGCAATTTGTCATCACCGGATAGAGGAGTCCGTCAGGCCAGATTTCTGGTAATACGGAAATCCAGGATGCCTTCTATACTGTTGGAGATAGGCTTTCTCTCTTCGCCGGAGGAGGAAGCTCTGCTGGTTTCACCGGCTTACCGCCAGAGAGTAGCCAGAGCCATATACGATGGTCTGGAAGATTATTTTCTTAATTCTCGGCAGGCTGCTACCGGTGTTTTGCTTCAGCCTTGAAAAGGCGGATTTGAAATGCCTCTCGACTGATTGGCGGTACCGGTATAGAATAAGTAAGTGAATTCAAGTGGTTTAGCTGCTTAGGGGGCGCATATCCCTAAAAAAGATGTTAAAAGGATAAGTAGTTGATAAAAGAGGGTGCACAAGTGAAAGAGCGGCCTATAGGCGTATTTGATTCAGGGGTGGGAGGATTAACCGTTGTCAGAGAGATGATACGCCGCATGCCTTACGAAACGGTATTTTATTATGCCGATACTGCCCATTTACCTTATGGTCCACGCCCATTGGCGGAGATAGAGAGCTTTGCTCTGGAGATAACCGATTTTTTGATAAGCAAAGGCGCAAAAGCTATCTGTATAGCCTGTAATATATCCTCCGCCGTAATGCTGAACAGGCTGAGCTGCGAGCTGAATATTCCGGTGTTCGGTATGATACCGCCTGGTGCCGCTGCTGCTGCAGAAGCCACCCGTAATGGCCATATCGGTATTTTGGCAACGGAGGGCACGGTCAAGAGCGGTGCTTACAGCCGGGCTATCACTGAGCTGAAGCCGGATGCTGTTGTTCTGGAAAGGGCCTGTCCGCCGTTCGTTCCCCTGGTAGAGAACGATATGATTGCCGATCCCTGTTGCCGCGATACCGTAGCAGCCTTTTTACAGCCTTTGCTGGATGAGGGTGTGGATACCATCGTTCTGGGCTGTACTCACTATCCCTTTTTGGAAGAGCATATTCATGATTTGATAGGAAATAGTGCTGTAGTAGTGAATCCGGCTCAGCGCACTGTGGCTATGATGCAAGAGCGGTTGCAGGGATTGGATTTGCTGACGGAAATAGCGAAGGCACCGCAACATCGATTTTATGCCAGCGGCGAGGATACTTCCCTGCGGCGGTTAGTGGCTGGGGAATTGGGTTTGCCGGAAGCACCCGTTTATACTATTGATCTGGAGAAAAAGAATGCGGCTGTTACACGTTGATGATATATCCTTAACTATAGCCGAGCTTTGCTATCGGGCGGCTGTATGCCTACCCGAGGATATGCGCCATGCTCTGAAAATAGCTGAAGACGCTGAAGAATCCCCGGTGGGAAAGAGCGTGCTGCGTTCTCTGCTTGAAAATGCCGATATAGCCTTGGCGGAAGGCTTACCTATTTGCCAGGATACCGGTATGGCTGTGGTTTTTGCCGATATAGGTGTGGAGGTGCTGCTGGAAGGCGGCACTTTGGAGCAGGCCGTCAACCGTGGTATAGCTCGAGGCTACAAGGAAGGCCGACTGAGAAAATCGGTGGTGGCGCACCCGTTAGAGCGCCACAATACCGGTGATAATACCCCCGCCGTGCTGCATTTGCGACAGATAGAGGGAGATAGGTTAAGGCTGGCCGTGGCGCCTAAAGGCTTTGGCAGCGAGAATATGACCCGTCTCTTTATGCTCAATCCTACTGCCGGAGAAGAAGCTGTAGTGGAGGCTGCTGTTCATGCTGTGGATGAGGCTGGAGCCAACCCCTGTCCACCCGTAGTGGTGGGTATAGGGCTGGGAGGAACGGCCGAATTGGCTCTGGAGATATCTAAAAGAGCTCTATTACGTCCGCTGGCGACACCGGCTGCCAGCGTTGCCGCTGGCAACTTAGAAAAGCGTATACTGGAAAGAATCAACGATCTGGGCATAGGTCCGGCCGGATTGGGAGGACGCATTACTGCTTTGGCAGTTCATCTGGAGGAGTATCCTACACATATTGCTGGGTTACCTATGGCCGTTAGCATAAGTTGCCATGCTTTGAGACATGCGGAGGCCGTATTATGAGCGGAGAGAGAGTTATCAAGCTGAAAACGCCGCTAATTCCGCAAGCCATAGCCGATTTGCATGTCGGCGATACTGTGCTGTTGAGCGGCATTATCCATACCGCCAGGGACGCTGCTCATAAGAGAATGCTAGAGGCTTTGGAAACAGGAGCGATGCTTCCATTCCCTCTGAGAGGCGAAATAATCTACTATGCCGGGCCATCGCCGGCGCCACCGGGACGCCCTATCGGTTCTATCGGGCCTACTACCAGCTATCGTATGGACCGTTTTGCGCCCCGGCTGATAGAAGCCGGTCTGCGTGGTATGATAGGCAAGGGAGAACGGAGTCTTGAGGTGGCTGAAGCCTGCCAACGCTTTGGCGCCGTTTACCTGGCTGCTGCCGGCGGAGCCGCCGCTTTGCTGGCTCGTTCCGTAACCTCTGCCGGAGTAGTAGCCTATGAAGACCTTGGTACGGAGGCTGTCAGGCGATTGGAGATTGAAGATATGCCTTTAATAGTTGCTCTGGATATTCATGGCGGCGATATATACCGGCAGGGAAGAGAGCGCTATCGGCGCTGATTCTGAAAGGAGATTTATATGGCTAGACTGGACGGCAGGAGTGCCGATCAACTTAGATCCGTTAAGATAACCAAAGATTATACCAAGTTTGCTGAGGGATCCGTTCTGGTGGAATTTGGCGATACCAAAGTTATATGTACCGCCAGCGTGGAGGATAGAGTTCCTTTCTTTCTTAAAGGTTCCGGCCGAGGCTGGGTTACAGCTGAATACGGCATGTTGCCGCGTGCCTGCCCCACCAGAGTGCAGCGCGAAGCCGCCCAGGGCAAGCCCAGCGGCCGAACTTCCGAGATACAGAGGCTTATTGGTCGTGCCATGCGGGCTGTAGTCAGTACCGCTGCTTTTGAGGATAAGACCATCTGGTTGGATTGCGATGTTATTCAGGCTGACGGCGGAACCCGCACAGCTTCCATTACCGGCGCCTATGTAGCCATGATCCTGGCCATGGAAAATATGAAGCGTCAGGGCATATTCAAAATTGTCCCCGTTACTGATTTTGTGGCTGCCGTTAGTGTGGGCATGCTCAACGGTGTGCCGCTGTTGGACCTCTCATTTGAAGAGGATAGCAAAGCAGAGGTAGATATGAACGTTATCATGACCGGCAGCGGCAATTTGATAGAGATTCAAGGTACAGCCGAAGAAAAGCCTTTCAGCCGGCAGGAGATGGACCGCATGGTGGATCTGGCTGCTTCTGGTATAGATCGCCTGGTAGCAATTCAGCGTGAGGTGTTGAAGGGTGTGCTTTAATACTCCTATGAAACTGGTCTTGGCTACCGGCAATCGTAAGAAAGTAGTTGAAATGGCTGAACTGCTGCAAGAGTTATCCGTTCAGCTGCTGATGGCTATCGACTTTCCTGATTTGGAGATGCCGGAAGAGGAAGGCAGTACTTTTGAAGAAAATGCCCGCCTCAAATCTCGGGCCGTAGCCGCATTTACCGGATTGCCGTCTCTGGCCGACGACTCCGGACTGGTGGTGGATGCGTTGGGCGGACGCCCCGGCATCTACTCAGCCCGCTATGCCGGTGAAGGATGTAGTTATGCCGATAATAATGCCAAGCTCTTGCAAGAATTGCAAGGTGTGCCGCAGGAAAAACGCACTGCCCGTTTTATTGCCGTTATGGTACTAACCATGCCCGATGGCCGTGAAAGAGTGGCCGAGGGCTGCTGTGAGGGATATATTACGGCCGATCCAAGAGGAGAGGCCGGCTTTGGCTATGATCCTGTCTTTGTACCCGAAGGCTATGATAAAACCTTTGCTGAACTGGGAGCAGAGATAAAGAATCGCATAAGTCACCGTGCCAAGGCTTTGAAGAAGATGGCAGCCATTATTAATGCGGAATGCGAAATGCAGAGTGCAGAAGCCTGAACCTGATATTCTCGTATACAAGCATTTACCCTTTTGTTAATGAAGAATACGAATATGGATTGCAGAATGATATTAAATCGGATATACTTAAGGCTGTTTTAAACGGGGTGTAGCGAAGTTTGGTTAACGCGCCTGCTTTGGGAGCAGGAGATCCCCGGTTCGAATCCGGGCACCCCGACCAGTATAATTAACGCAGGCAGATCGTATTCAGCCTTCTCATGAAGCTGCAGGGAGCAATCCTTTCCATGAATAACCGACAAGTCGAAAAAAGAATCACGCTGCTGGTGACTACCATCGGCTCGTTTTTGGCGCCTTTTATGGGAGCAGCCGTTAATATTGCCTTACCGAAAATTGGTGCGGAATTCAGCCTGGATACCGTTAGCCTGGGTTGGGTTGCCATCATCTATATTCTAGCCGGGGCCATGGTCATTATTCCCTT
>JAQUEL010000077.1 GCA_028685295.1 bacterium | reverse complement strand
CGCTATGCAGTATTTGCGACGATAATGCTTCAGAATATTACTTGTTTAGGTATCTTAAAAAAATAGTACAGATGCTCAGCCACAATTTCGGCATAGGGAAGGACTGGTAAAAAAGCAATTGGTCAGCTTTAATTACCGGGTTTCAGGAGTGGCTTGCATAAATATCCAGCAGGCTGTATAATTATACGGTATTATTTTTAGGAGTTGTGAAAAATGGCTGTAAAAGCAGGCGTTCTGGGGGCTACGGGCTACGCTGGAAATGAATTGGTAAGGCTTCTTTCCGGCCATCCGGATATTGAACTAACCTATCTTTCTTCAGAAACTTATAAAGGCAAAGCAGCGGCATCTATATATCCCTCCTTATCGGGGATAATCGATATGCACTATCAATCCTTGGATATTTCAGCCGTCGCTGAAGCATGCGATATTGTTTTCATAGCTATGCCTAATGGCGAAGCCATGAAGATGGCGCCGCATTTTTTATCAGCCGGCATCAAGGTGGTGGATCTGGGAGCGGATTTCCGTTTTAAGGATCATGCCTTGTATGAAGAGTGGTACGGCATCAAGCATCTCAGTCCGGAGCTCTGCGAGCAGGCTGTGTACGGTCTGACGGAGATCAACAGGAATCAGCTTGCCGGCGCATCTCTGACAGCTAATCCGGGATGTTATCCTACCAGCGTCTTGTTGCCGGTAATCGCATTGACCAGGCTGGGTCTGATAGATCCTGCCGGGTTAGTGATCGATGCCAAATCCGGGGTATCCGGCGCCGGGCGTACTCTTAACCTAACCAGCCATTATTGTGAAGCCAATGATTCCATCTCCGCTTATAAGGTGGGAGCACACAGGCATACACCCGAGATAGAAGCTAATATCCTGGAGGCTGCCGGATATGATTGCACGGTTACCTTTACGCCGCATCTGACACCCATGACGCGAGGTATTCTCAGCACCATATACGCTGAAACCGAGGCTAAGAGCGAAGATGAGGTGCTGGGAGCTCTGACGAATTTTTATAAGGGGTCCAAGTTTATACGTCTGCGCTCTGCCGGCAATTACCCGTCGACCGGGAGCGTCTACGGTTCCAATTACTGTGATATAGGCGTCAAGGTAGACAGGCGTACCGGGCGCATGGTTATTCTTTCCGTAATCGATAACCTGGTTAAAGGGGCGGCAGGGCAGGCCGTTCAGAACATGAATTTGATGTTGGGGTTGCCGGAGAATACGGGTCTGGCAATTGCTCCGCTTTATCCGTAATAAATGGAGGAAATGATGAAGCATAACTATGAGATAATCGAGGGCGGTATCACCGCTCCGGTCGGATTTAAAGCTGCCGGCGTACATTGCGGCATAAAAAGGCGGCGCAATGATATAGCTTTGATCTGTTCCGATAAAATTGCCGCTTGCGCAGGACTATTTACCACAAATCAAGTTAAGGGGGAACCCCTGATCCTTAGTATGCCCAGGATACGCTCCGGGCGGTTGCAGGCTATAGTAGCCAACAGCGGCAATGCTAATGTATGCACCGGGGCGCAGGGATTGAAGGATGCCGAAGAGATGGGTAATCTGGTAGCTGAGGGACTTGAGCTCGCACCTGAACTGGTAGCTGTAGCTTCCACCGGCATCATCGGGATGCCCTTGCCGATGGATAAAGTGCGTACCGGTATTAAGAAGGCATTGCCGGCGCTTAGTCGTAACGGCGGAGATGCCGCTGCCGAAGCGATCATGACCACCGACACCCGAATCAAGAAGATCGCCGTAAATGTAAGCATCGGGAACAGGAGCTTTCGGATAGGGGGGATCGCCAAAGGCTCGGGAATGATCCATCCCAATATGGCTACAATGTTTGCTTTTATCACTACCGATGCGGGCCTGGAGGACGGTTTGCTGCAGGAAACACTGACGGCGGCGGTCAATCTCTCCTTTAACATGATCACCGTAGACGGGGATACCAGTACCAGCGATACGGTTATCTGCATGGCTAACGGCTCTTCCGGTGTGAAAGTAATTCCGGGCAGTGAGGAATATGAAGCCTTTAAGGCAGCACTTAATCGGGTTTGCACTTATCTGGCCACAGAGATAGCCCGTGATGGAGAGGGCGCATCACATCTGTTGCAAGTTCAGGTCGACGGCGCTGTCGTTTATGATGATGCCAGGAAGATTGCCTTTGCCGTAGCCTCATCCAATCTGGTCAAAACGGCCATATTCGGTCGTGACCCTAACTGGGGAAGGATCATCTGTGCCGTCGGCTATGCCGGGCCTGCTGTGGAGCCTGAGAGAATATGCATCGATATCGGTGGAATAAAATTAGCCGAAGGCGGTGCTTATATCGATTATGATGAAAAAACGGTTGCAGGCATCTTATCCCAGGAAGAGATAAAGCTGAATATCGATCTGGGTATGGGTAAGGCATCGGCTACCGTCTGGACCTGTGATCTGACCTATGATTATGTAAAGATAAATGCCAGATACCATACTTGAGCCGTCGGACCCAAAGTAGAGCATAGGAATATTTTCGATTTACAGAGCTTTTATTCAGGAGGACGAGATGCAACGATTGGCTGAACGAGCCGGGATTCTTATAGAGGCGCTGCCTTATATCAAGCGCTATTTCGGTCGTACCATGATCATCAAATACGGTGGCAATGCTATGGTCAGCGAAGACCTTAAGCAGGCCGTTATTGAGGATATTATCCTGATGCGCTATGTAGGGATGAATCCCATTCTCGTACATGGCGGGGGGCCGGAGATCTCCAATACCATGAGGAAGATGGGTAAGGAAGCAGAGTTTGCCGGCGGTCTTAGAGTAACAGACGAGGCCACTATGGAGATAGCTCAGATGGTTCTTGTCGGTAAGATCAATACAGAGATAGTCTCCTTGATAAATAAGCATGGCGGGCAGGCTGTAGGATTGAGCGGCAAGGATGGTAATCTGATCCGAGCCTGTAAGGTCCCGCCTTACCGAAACGGCGATGTTTCAGTAGACCTGGGCTATGTTGGAGAGGTGACGAAGGTTGAGCCATCGATTCTCGTAACGCTGACAGAACAGGGCTACATACCGGTCATCTCTCCGGTAGGCATAGGCAATGACGGTGAGAGCCTCAATATTAATGCCGATCACGCAGCCGGAGCCATAGCTGCGGCATTAAGCGCAGCCAAGCTCATTCTGCTGACGGACATAGAAGGCATAATGAGGGACAAGAATGATAGCTCTACGCTGGTATCGACACTGAATATAGCCGCCGCCGGGAGGGCCGTCACCGAAGGTATGGTCGATAAAGGCATGATACCGAAGGTGGAAGCCTGCATCACAGCTTTGGAAGCGGGCGTGGAACGTACTCATATTATCGACGGCCGGATGCAGCATTCGTTATTGATGGAGATATTTACTGATCGGGGCATCGGAACCATGATCACGGAAGAGGGTGTGGAGATTGCAGGGTAAAAAGATAACGGAATTGGAATCCAGGTATGTGATGCAGACGTATGGCCGTCTGCCGGTAGTCTTTGTTTCCGGCAAGGGTAGTTACCTTACCGATGCCGACGGCAAGCGATATCTCGATTTTGTCAGCGGCCTGGCCGTTAATGCTCTGGGCCATTGTCATCCAGCTATTACAGCGGCCATTGCTGATCAGGCAGGCAGGCTGGTACATGCTTCCAACATTTATTTTACCGAACCGCAGGTGCTGGTAGCAGAGAAATTGGTGCAGATGTCCGGTCTGGATAAAGTTTTTTTCTGTAATAGCGGAGCTGAGGCAAATGAGGCGGCTATTAAATTGGCTCGTAAAAGAGCTGCTGCCGTTTTAGGAGAAGGACGTTATGAAATAATAACGGCTTACAAGTCTTTTCACGGCAGGACCATGGCTACACTGACCGCCACTGGACAGAGCAAATATCAGGCCGGTTTCCAACCGCTTCTGGAGGGGTTCCGTTATGCCGTTTTCAATGACTTGCCCTCCTTTATCTCGCAAGCCGGCGATAAAACGTGTGCTATAATGCTGGAACCGGTACAGGGCGAAGGAGGTATCCATCCCGCTGATGTCGAATTTTTGCAAGGATTACGCCGTTTCTGTGATGATAATAACCTGCTCTTGATCTTTGATGAGGTTCAGAGTGGATTGGGAAGAACTGGCCATAACTTTGCCTGGGAACATTATAATGTCAAGCCGGATATCATGACCCTGGCCAAGGCTCTTGGCGGCGGCTTGCCTATAGGAGCTATGCTGGCCGATGAAGAGGTTGCCGGCGTCTTCAGCCCTGGCGACCACGCCAGTACTTTCGGCGGCAATCCGGTAGCCTGCGCAGCAGCTTTTGCCTTCTTGCGTGCGCTGGAGGAAGAGGCTATACTCAGCAACGTATGCAAAATGAGCGCTTATATGCAGGATGGGCTGCTGGGGTTGGGCCAGACCCTGCCCGATTATGTGGATAGCTTTCGCGGCCTAGGGCTGATGCTGGCTCTGGAGCTTAAATTGCCATCTGCCAGGGCTGTTGTGACTGAATGCCTGAAGATGGGGTTGCTGCTTAATGCCGTGAATGACACTACTATACGTTTTCTGCCGCCGCTCAATGTAACGACGGCAGAGATAGATGAAGCTCTGGATATCCTGAAGGTTGCAATTCAGGGGCATGATTGAACGGTAAAAGCCGAATGCCGGAATGTGGTGTGTGGTGCTGCGAGTTCCATATCCCAGCATTAAAATGAGGGGGAAAGCATGGGTTTACAGGGAAGAGATCTGATATCGGGGTATGATCTGGATCGTAAGGAAGTAGAGGTCGTCTTTGCAATGGCCGATGAGTTACGCAGTGAATCGCGTAAAGATAGCTTGAACCGCTTGCCGGGATGTTCGCTGGCCATGATTTTTCAGAAGCCGTCGACCAGAACGCGGGTTTCCTTTGAGACCGGCATCAGTCAGCTTGGAGGACATGGGCTCTTTCTCAGTGCTGACGATATGCAGCTAAGACGCGGTGAAACCATTGCCGATACGGCCAGAACGCTATCTCGCTATGTTGATGCCATAATGATCAGAACATACGATCATCAGGATGTGATAGATCTGGCTCGTTATGCCGATATACCGGTTATTAACGGACTTACGGATTTGCTGCATCCCTGCCAGGCTTTGGCGGATTTCTACACCATACGGCAGAAGCTGAACGGGCTGCAAGGACTCAAGCTTGCTTATGTGGGCGATGGTAATAATGTGGCTCATTCATTAATGATAACAGCTGCTATTATGGGTACCGATATAGTATTGGCTACTCCCAATGGCTTTGAGCCTGATAAGGAAATAGTGGGCATTGCTCGCGAAATTGCAGCGGTTTCCGGTTCCAAAGTTGAATTGACGGATGATCCCATGGCTGCAGTGGAAGGGGCTAACGCTATCTACACCGATGTCTGGGCCAGCATGGGACAGGAAGAAGAGGCCCTGCTCAGAAGGGCTATCTTCAGAAACTATCAGATAAACGATGAAAAATTGGAAGCAGCCGCTCCCGAGGCCATAGTTCTGCATTGCCTGCCGGCACACAGAGGAGAGGAGATTACGGATTCCGTCATCGATGGAGCCCATTCCGTAGTATTTGATCAGGCTGAGAACCGTCTGCATATCCAGAAAGCAATTATGTATTTGGTGATGTCTTGATGATTGAAGATCGTCGCAGAGCTATCGCTGATATTTTGCGACAATATCGGATAGACACTCAGGAGGATCTGGTGACTATTCTGTCCGGGCATGGCTATAGCGTGACGCAGGCTACCATCTCCAGAGACATGCGGGAGATGGGGCTGGTAAAGATCCCTGATGGCGAGGATGGATATCGTTATGTTCTGCCTGATGACGGGCGTAGCTTGAGCAAAGAAGAGCATATAATCAGAGAGTTCGTTATTCGGGCCGAAGGAAGCGGCAATCTTATTGTGATCAAGACTATGCCCGGCGCCGCCCAGGGAGTGGGCGCAGCCTTCGATATGCTGTGCTGGCCCGAAGTTATGGGAACTATTGCCGGCGACGATACTATATTTATTGCTCTACGCATGCCCGAAGATCTGCAGGCGTTGTTGGATAGAATAAAGGATTTACTGGAGGAGTATTGAAATGAAACGAAAGATTGTGCTTGCCTATTCCGGCGGATTGGATACCTCAGTAGCCATAAAATGGCTGCAGGACCGCTATAACGCCGATGTCATCTGTGTTGCCGGAGATGTGGGAGAATCCAGAGATTATGAAATGATACGGCAGAAAGCGTTGAAGTTAGGAGCCCTTTCCGCATATACCGTCGATGGCAAAGAGGAGTTTATCAGGGACTATGCTTTTCAGGCGCTTAAGGCCAATGCTCTTTACGAAAATACGTATCCTTTGGCCACTGCGCTGGCCAGGCCCCTTATAGCCGCCAAGCTGGTGGATATTGCCGTCAGGGAAGGAGCGGATGCAGTGGCGCACGGTTGCACAGCCAAGGGTAACGACCAGGTGCGTTTTGATGTTTCCATTCGTGCCTTGAACCCTTCATTGGAGATAATTGCTCCCATGCGCGACTGGCCCATGTCTCGTGAAGAAGAGATAGAATATGCTCGTCAGCATGACATTCCGGTGCCGGTCAATGTTAATAAACCCTACAGCACGGATATAAACTTATGGGGAAGGAGTATCGAATGCGGTGTCTTGGAAGATCCCTGGAACGAGCCGCCGGCAGATATATACGAATTAACCCTTTCTCCACAGGATGCGCCCGATGAGCCTACTTATGTGGAAGTGGAATTTGAGCGAGGCGTGCCTGTCAGGTTAAATGGCGAAGCCCTTGCACCGGTAGCGCTGGTGGAGAAGCTCAATGCCCTGGCCGGAGCCAACGGCGTGGGCCGCATAGATATGGTGGAGAACCGTCTGGTGGGCATCAAATCGCGCGAGATATATGAGTGCCCGGCGGCAACGGTTCTGCTCACGGCACATGCTGATTTGGAAAGCCTCGTTCTGCCACGGGAGACGGCGCACTTCAAAAAGATGGTAGAGCAGAAATTCTCCGAACTGGTATATTTCGGGCTATGGTTCTCGCAGTTGCGGGAAGCGCTCTCCGCTTTTATCGATAAAACCCAGGAAGTGGTCACCGGCACAGTTCGCATAAAATTCTTTAAGGGAACTTGCACCGTAGTCGGCCGCAAATCACCGCACTCGCTCTATCAGCATGATCTGGCTACCTATGAAAAGGGCGACAGGTTCTCTCATAACGCAGCGGCCGGCTTTATAGAGCTGTGGGGTTTGCAGTCGCAGATCTTTGCCGAGATTAACCGTAAATAAGAATAGGAGTAAGGCAGATGAAGTTATGGGGCGGCCGATTCAGAGAAGAGATGTCCGGAGAGGTTGAGGAGTTTACCTCCTCCCTGGCTTACGATGCCCGTCTTTACAGGCAGGATATTGCCGGCAGCATCGCACATGCCCGTATGCTGGGACATACAGGGATAATCGACGCCAATGAGGCTGAGCTTCTGGTGGCCGGTCTGCAGCAAGTGCTGGCAGAGATAGCTACCGAAGGCATACGTTCCGGCACCGGGGCCGAGGACATCCACATGTATGTGGAGACCCGGCTGACCGAACTGATCGGGCCCGTGGGAAAGAAGCTGCATACCGGCCGCAGCCGCAATGATCAGGTGGCGCTCGACGAGCGACTTTACCTTAAGGAAATTATCCCGCAGCTCATAAATGACCTGGAGAAACTTCAGCTGGCGTTGTTGGAGCAGGCAGAGCGGTATCGCGCTGTGCCGTTGCCCGGCTATACCCATATGCAGCATGCACAGCCGGTGCTTCTTGCCCACCACCTTCTGGCTTATATAGAGATGTTTCGCCGTGATGCAGAGCGGCTCTGCGATTGTCTGAAACGAGTGGATATCATGCCTCTGGGCTCAGGTGCTCTGGCTGGAACCACCTTTCCCATTGACAGGGAATTTGTAGCTCATGAACTGGGATTTGCAGCTATATCCGCCAACAGTATGGATAGTGTAAGCGACAGGGATTATCTGGTAGAGCTTCTCTCCGCTCTGTCGCTGATCATGGTGCATCTTAGCCGTCTTTCCGAAGAGATGATTCTCTGGTCTTCACCCGAATTCGGCTTTGTGGAAATAGGCGACGCCTTCACTACCGGCAGCAGCATTATGCCGCAGAAGAAGAATCCCGACGTGGCTGAACTGGTACGCGGTCGTTGCGGCCGTGTCTTCGGCCACTTGATGAGTATGCTGACCGTGCTCAAGGGATTGCCCATGACTTACAACCGTGACCTGCAGGAGGATAAGGAAGGGCTTTTTGATGCGTTGGGTACCGTCAGCTCTTCGTTGAAGGTATATGCCTCCATGATCCGGGCTACAGAGTTCAAACCTGATAAGATGTCCGAGGCTCTAAAGACTGATTTCTCCGATGCTACCGATGTGGCCGATTACCTGGTGCGGCGCGGTATGCCTTTTCGTGAAGCTCATGAGGCGGTAGGCAACATGGTGCGCTACTGCCTGGACGAACGCAAAGTGCTCTCCTCCCTGCGTTTGGAGGAGATGCAGCGTTTCTCTGATCTCTTTGACGATACCATTTATGACGTCCTAGGCACGATGAACATCATCGACGCTCGCAAACACCCCGGCGGCACTGCCAGAGCCTCTGTTAATGAAGCCTTGAAGCAGGCCAGCGAGCGGCTGCGGCAGTAGCATATTCTTTTTTTGCTATAATGAAAGCTGTGTCTCAAACGCATTATAAGCATAAAGACGCTTTGGGGATACAACATGTCTTATTAGCATCAAATTTCATTCTTGTTTTAGTTGCCTGCCATTGCCCGTTATAGTATAATACGCTTATATTCTACCTATACGGAGGAACCCCTTATGTATTTGAAAACTATCCTCAATAAAAAGACTGGTCGCATCTTCC
>JAQUEL010000076.1 GCA_028685295.1 bacterium | reverse complement strand
AGCCTTGATCAACCTCTCCTTGCCGGGCAAAAGATCGAAGTAGTTATCATCAAGAACAAGCTTTGGATCGGGATGGAAGAGGTAAACCCCCTTGGCGAATATATCACTGCTGACAGCCAGAGCTGTATCGCTTACTTGTCTAAGTTCTATACGGGGCTGCGGCAGTCGCATATGCTTGGGGCGAGAGAGGGTATAGTGATTCTCTATCCTCTGTCCATCATCCCATGTCAAAGTGAACACGGCTATGCAATCGAAACGTCGCTGCTCATATTCAGATAGAATAATCTCTCCCAGGCCGACAGAGCCTCTGCCGTTCATAATCACAGGATATACCCTGCTTTCAAGCTCTTCTCCATCTATACGGATGATCCTCAGCTCTACCTGCCCGCGCTTGTATCCATCTCTTTCGGAGATGACATGTAGCTCTCCACGGCCGTCTGTCATGGCTGAGAAAATTATAGAGCTTCCCTGCTGAAAGGTGATCATATCAGAAGTGAAGGCTCTTTTCATATAGTAATGACAAGCTTTGGGGATCAGGTTGTAATCTACAGCCGCCCAGGAAATGGCAGGCCAGCAATCATTAAATTGCCATATCAGCAGGCCGGCACAATCATAGGCCTGTGCCCGCCATCTCTCTATAGCAACTTTAAGATATTCAGCATGAGCTAAGTTGGAAAGAATAACTGCTTTATCAAAGTCTTCACTTATCCGGAAGAGTGCTGCGGTAAATTTGAGCAGCCGTTCATTCTTGGACGGGCTTTCAAAGTGGTTTCTGATATCGAAGACAAAGGATTGGATATGCCTGTCCTCCGGCCCACCTATAGTCAGAGCGGTCCTTAGATCGGGCAGAGATTGGATTCCCGTTTCGCTGACGAAACTGGGCCGATAAGCAGCATAACCGGTATAATCCTGGGTATGAGTATGCAGATCCCAGAGATGATAATCACCATATCTTTCATCGTTGGCTCTGATGCCGGGTTCGCCCGCATACGGTGAGCCGTTCCAATAGAGACGATCGGGGTCCAGCTGAGCAATCAAACCGGAAAAGAGCTTATCATATATAGCCGTGCCATAAAAGTGCTTGCTTCTTTCCTTCCAGCCCCACTCTTCATATCCCCAGTGGCATTCGTTCTCTCCACACCACAGCACCAGAGAGGTATAGTTGCGTAAGCGCTTGATATTGTACTTCAGCTCTTCTTCGACCTGCTTCATGAAGTGGGGATCGGTATCGGGATAGGGGGAGCAGGCAAAACAGCCGTCCTGCCAGACCATAATACCGCGCTCGTCACATATCCTGTAGAATTCATCGTCTTCATAGTAGCCCCCGCCCCAGACCCGCAGCATGTTGACATGCCCTTCTGCGGCTAAATCCAGGTTGCCTCTGTAAAGATCGTAATAGCCCCTGGGTATGGAGCTATCCACAGGGACCCAGTTGTAGCCCCGGCAGAAGATCTCCCGGCCGTTGATCTTGAACAGAAAACGATCTCCTCTCCTATCTTTACGAGCATCCCTTATAAGCTCCACCGTTCTGAATCCGATTCGGTGCCGTCGGCTGTCCAGAACGATATCTTTATCTTTAAGCATTATCTCCATATCATACAAATATGGCTTACCCTCGCCATTGGGATACCAGAGCCGGACATCATCTATCATAAAAGATATCTCTGCCGTGCCGTTGCAAACAGCAGCGGAATATTCTTGCCCGGCTATCTCCAGCACAGCGCTCTTGCCGGAGGCATTGCCGCGTGCTTCCACCGTTACTGTGCCGGATACATGATGGCCTTCCAAATTATAGCGAATGCTGAAATCCCTTATGGCAGCCTCATCAAAAGCTTCCACATAGACAGGGCGATAGATGCCGCTGACGGGTATCTGCGGCCCCCAATCCCAAAAGAAGGAGTAGGCGGGCTTCCTTATGAACGCAAATTGATAATTCAGATGGGGAGAAGCAAACTCCTCTTGGAAAGCCCTTTTTCTCTTTTCCGCTTCCAGCACTGGAGAGCGGAAGATAAGGCAGAGTTCGTTATTGCCACGGTTCAATCTTCCGGCTACATTAAATCTGTAGCCGATATAGGCGTTCTCTACCGCTGCCAGTTTTTGGCCGTTGAGAAATATTTCACAGACAGTATCCAGGCCGTCGAAGCAGAGAAAGACGTGCTTGCAACCGGCAGCTTCTTCTCCCCGAAACGCGGCTCTGTAAATGAAATCTTGATATTTATACGGCGCAAAGGAGGCCTCATATGAAGCGGAAGTCTCCCTCTCCACCAGTCCCGCTGCCTGTAAATCGGTCAGATTCGTGCCGGGCACTGTGGCTGGATAGAAGATTAAAGAATTGCAATCAGAGAGGGATAATATCGCACCGTGATCTGCAAAAGCAACCTCCCAACCATTATTTATGCTGATTTTCATAACAGCCATTATGAACCCTCCAACCTCTAATTTCTCCAAGCTTCTTCCCGCATCGCTTCCAGGCTTTCCAGCCGATCCTCCACAACTTGCTTAATGCTTTCATCAAGTTTCAGCACCTTAAGATAGTACCCTTTGGCCCTCTCATAATCAAAGGCGCGCTTTCTTTATTGCGAAAAATGGAATGCATATCCGCCCAGCCTATCCAAACCCAGGCGGAAGAGGGGAATTCCTTGACCAGATCTGAAAACCGCTTCTTTCTCTCCTCGGGCATACCCAGGTGGAAGCAAAGTTCCGAAACATCGCGTTTCATACCCTCCTTAGTCGAGACATCGCACTGAGGATATGCTTCAAGGCGTTCATGCACAAATTGAATGAAGCGGTGGGCATCGTTTTTGCTTTCGTGCGCAGCGTTCTGTATAAGCATAGCCAGATCCTGCAACCAGTTAAGCAACTTACTATCAAACCTTGCCTCAGGCCTTATATCATAGAGAATATTCTCATCCCAGGTGACGATACGAGGGAGCTGCTCCTTGTACAAACTCCATGCCATCAACCACTTCTCCCGGCTGAATACATATCGCTCACGTTTGAAATCGACGTAACCTTCATCTATCCGCTCAAGAAGAGTCTTGCAGGTATACCCGTGGCAAGCGCCTTATTAATCTGCTTTATGTCCTGGCTGCTGAGACCTTTTCTCTTACGGGTTCCGGACTGAAATGCCCCTTGTCCAGACAGCACTTCTTATACTTTTTGCTTATCTTACCAGGCCCAGATAATGTTCGCTCTGATCTAGAATACAGCCGCTACATGCATAAAAATCATCGTTCAGCTTGAATACTCCTCTATCGATCTGTGCCCAGTCAGCATTCCGGCAGGGATGATAAGAGCACATCCTATCCCAGTGACGATAATTTTGATGGCCGTTGGTCTCCAGCACGCCTATCTTCATTCCGGGCAGCGGCGCCAGCCTGGCTGCCACATTTTTATTCCAGCTCACCAAAATAGGATTGACGGTTAGATCGGCACAGAAACAGGGAATATTTCGGTCATGCGCTATTTTAGCGATCTTCAGGCTCATGCTCATGGTCTTGGCTATAGGCTTTAAGGCAATAGCACCGTAACCCATTTCAATCCGCTCCAGAGCATCTCGGTCCGAATGTGCGCTTTCATCAGCTGCCAACCGGGCAGGAATATCGCTCACATCCACCTTGTAATCTTCAGGGAACGGCTCTTCTACGATCATGATACGCTCTAAAGCGCCTATCTTTTCGGCATGCTCCAGCAGGCGCAGCAAGGTATCCTTCTCCTGATAACGACCGTTGGCATCAAGGTAATACGGTATCCGCCCGTCTTCCGTATACGGCGTCTCCCGATCACGCGCCACGTTATGAATAGCGGTTAATCGCTCTTTATCCCATTGCAGCATCTTCTCTTGATCGCCGTCCTTTTCAGGATCAGAGCCTATCTTTATCTTGAGAAAGAAATAGCCGTCATCCATCGCTCCGGAGATATCCTTCATTGGCACACCATAGCTCATTAAAGGTATGCCGGCCAGCTCGGTATGCCGATAAAACAACGCCGCTCTCAGCTCCTCCGGCACCATTTCATCAAAACTGTAAATATCGTTCTCCCGGCAGTAGAGCTGCCAGGCAGCGTTATCCAGCGCCACCAGGGCGTTAAGAGCAAAGGTCAGCCGCAGATCCCTGCGGCCGGTTATCCGCTGCCCGTATTTATAAGTAGCCGGCAGCAATCGTTCCAGTAATTCTATGGGATTAAGAAACGGCATCTCCTGTGCTTTGCGCATGGCATAAGCGGTCATCAAATACATCAGGCTGTTGCCGGCCGCCTCATCGTTACCTAGAAACACTTGCGCATCAGACCAAAGTGTGCTCTGCGTGCCTAGCCCCAGCCCCACATGACCGGAAGCACTCTCTATGATAACGATACTCTGCCATAGTTCACTCAGATAGCCTCCCTTAAAGCCAAACGGAGAGGCCATCGGCTCACGCTCAAAGTTGCTCCTGGTCCTGCTTATATGTATCATAATCCTCACCCCGCTGAAATCATTGCATTGTATAACCCTTCTGCGCTAATACGGAATATCCTGCCTTCAGATCTCCCCTCAAAAGCCTGACAATTTCAACCAACCGATGTGCCGTCCCCAGCAGCATAAGCAGCTCGCCGGTGATAAACCGGGTCTCGGCGCCAAGAAGGGCAATGATCCAGGGTTGCCGGCGTCTTGAAACGCTGACAGATATAGATCATTGCTGCTGACAGACCCAAAATTGACAATAAATCATTCAGCAGGGAAATACCCACCATACTCCTTTATGTTTGAGCGACCGCTTCTATCTCCACCAGTGCTCCCCTGGGCAGAGCCGCCACACTTACGGTAGACCGAGCCGGAGCGGCCTCTCCTCCGAAGAACCGGCCGTAGATCTCATTTACAGCTGGAAATAAAGCCATATCCGTCAGATAGATGGTGGTCTTGACCACCGCTTCCATTCCCAAACCGGCCGCTTCCAGCACGGCCGCTAGATTTCGGCAGGCTTGTACAGTTTGCTCGGCTATACCGCCGGGAACCATCTCTCCCGTAGCCGGGTCCAAAGCTATCTGGCCTGAAGTCCAGAGAAAACCTCCCGCGTTGATCGCCTGGGAATAAGGGCCGATGGGTGCCGGGGCATTGGCGGTGAAAACGCTCTGCGAGCGTGTTGTTAGTTGCCGGTTGTTAGTTTTTGATTTCGGGATTCCCATGCAAATCCTCCCAATCTGCTCTTCTTTATATTTATTTGATGCGGCCGCCTTGCCTGAAGAATTCTACTCTTACCGCTTCCAGATCGGCCGGTTTATCCACATCAAAAGCCACTTCAGGGAAGGTTGTTATCACAGCCTTGGCCCGCCCGCGTATAAGCCTTCCGGCTGCCTGCTCCACCTCCGACAAACTCACCAGGCCCAAACAGAGGCGCAAAATTAGAGAGAAGCCTAACATGCCGGCCAGTTTCAACGGTTTTTTTCGCATAGCGTAAACCCGCTCTATCAGAAATTGCTGTTGCCGGATAAACCGGCCGCGCAACAGCATGATATTTCCGCCGGTGAAGGTACCTTCCTTTAAACGTACATAGGTTCTTTTCTGCCCGGGGAAACGATTTTCACATTGCTCTTGATTAACGATAGGATAGACGATATCCGCCGCCAGGCTCTCAGCTCTGCTGATGAAATCATCTATCGCCCGAGGTGTAAGCAGCGGAATATCCGCTGTGACCATAAGCAGATATTCGTCATTTGGAAAAGCTGTCAGGCCCTGATTGACATTCTCTAACAGCGTCGGCTTATCCGGAAGCATAATATCGGCCCCTACCGCATCCATGTCGGAGGGACCGACTAGTGCCACACGCTCAATCTGCTCACTGCGTTTGAGCGCACTGACAATATATTCCGACATAGGCCTGTCAGCCAGCGTTATCATGGCCTTATTGGCAACGCCGGTAGCCTCGTAAAGAGGGCCCTTATTCTGTCCGCCGGCCAGAATGACAGCATTCATAATTATCGCTCCTTCAGCAGCTTCACGCCTTGGTGAACAGTTCGGCAGGGATAGACTTCGTAATTCTTACGAAGCATCTCATATCCTCGCCGAGCCGCTTCGCTATTTGCCATTATACCAAAAACAGTCGGCCCGCTACCAGACATAGCCGCTCCCAGAGCACCTGCCCTCAAAAGCACCTCTATAGCCGCAGTTATCTCCGGATATCCGGCGATAACCGCCGGGGCCAGATCATTGGATAGATTACGAGCTACGCCTTCCAGGTCACCGGCAGACCAGTATTGCAACAGACGCCGTGTCCCTCCGGCCGTTGCCGCTCCGGAAGCATCATAGGCACTATAAGCCCAGGCAGTGGAAACGGATACGGGCGGTTTAAGAAGCAGCAGATAAAAATCGAGCGGCGGCAAGGGTTCCAGGACCTCCCCTCTGCCCGAAACTAGAGCCGCTCCACCGTTAAGACAGAAGGGTATATCGGAACCGACTTCGGCCCCTATCCGGCTTAACTTGTCTTGAGAGATATCGAGTTTCCATAACCGGGCAGCGGCAACCAGCGCAGCGGCACCATCCGCACTGCCGCCAGCCAGTCCCGCCGCTATGGGGATACGCTTGTGCAGCGTGATTTTTGCCCCTGCCGTTGTTTCTGCTGCCTGCTGCAACCGCCGTAGGCACTTGAGAATAATATTATCTTCACCGACAGGCAGGCCTGAGCGGTCCACGCGCAACGATAGATGGTCTGCCGTCTGCAGGCAAAGCTCATCAGCCAGCGAAACAGACTGCATCAAGCTCCGTAGCTCGTGATACCCATCCGGGCGCAAGCCCAGAATATCCAGGGAAAGATTTATTTTAGCATAGGCTCTGATTTTCAAAGGTATCTTCTCCAGGGGCTTCCCCAGCATTATCACTTGCCCGGCAGACTAACCTTAGCTTTGGCTGTCTCTTTCAACTGCTGGAAGCCTAATTGCCGCTGTTTCGGCTCGGGAGGCGCCATAAACAGTAAACATATTCCACACAGAATCTTCAAAATCCTCTATTTTACAAACATTTGTTTGCAAATCTGGTTTTGCGCGGAAGCCGGGCCGGGCAATTACTTTGTTGCCGCCCTGGGAAGCTCTTGTACAAGGCTGGAAATATCAGGGGCTATTTCAATCGAGTAACAAACTTCAGTATATCGACAAAGGCCTCTCTCTGCTGTCGACGCTCTACATCATAAAAGAAGCCATGCTCTGCTTTGGTGTAGACCCTATGCTCGGCATGGCACCCATAGTACCTTGCCTTATCGATAAACGCCTGTGTCTGCTCCAGCGGAAACATGTGCTCGTTCTCAGCTTGCAGCAGCAGAACCGGGGGAGTCTGTCCGGAAATATAATTTATTGGCGATACTTTACGATAGAGATCCGGTCGTTGCGTATAAGGAACCCCGATAATTTTTTGCATATCCTGCCAGATTATTGGAAAGATATCCTCCCAGGGTTCAAAAATTACCGGCATTGATAGAAATGCCGCTCCAACAGGCTTGATCCATTCATTTTGCCGAACATAATCGCCAAATTCTGCCATCTCACCACATTCGCCCGGTTCGGCCAGCGTTAAAAGTGACGCCAGGTGTGCACCCGCAGATCCGCCATATACGAATATCCTGCCCGGGCGGCCCTCTGCAGCCAGTATGCCGGTAAAGATATCGTATCCATGACGTATATCGGTAATCTGATCGAAAATCGTTACGTCGTTCAGCCGGTAATCCGTCGAAGCGCAGATAAAGCCGTATTCATTGAACGCTCTCATAATTTTGTGATAAAGCGCTCTGGTCCCGGAGTGCCATCCTCCGCCGTGCACGAAGAACAGGGCCGTATCCTGTTTTACGCTCTCCGGCTTGAAAATATCGATGGCACGCCCTTCAATTATATCTTTGTCAAAGTAAATAGACAGGAACCGGTATGGCATCGCTATTTTCATCCTTCCAATTATTTGCTTGCCAGCCTCACGCTTACAGATAGCGGCTTACCGTTTGTATTCAGCACCCTAATGGAAAAGCCGGTAGGACCACCGCTGTTATAGACTTTATAGAGTATGCGATTAAACCCCTTATTCCCTTTAAAAGTATACGTCTCCGTTTGACAAGGATATTTGCTCTCCCCATATTCATGATTGAAATAGATTTTTCCCCAATCATCGGCATAACACTTAAGCGACAGCTCCATATCCTGATCCAACTCAAGATAAAGCATCACATAGTAAACCGCCTGATCAGAATATGGCAGATTTATATCGGCTCCGTAATGGCAATTTGATAAGAGATGAAAGCTCTTCCACTTATATTGATTTTGATCCGTTTTTATAGTGCTAATAGCCGTTTCCGGCGCTACTGTAGCTTCGCCGCCTAAAGGAAGTAAAAAATCTTCAATTTGGGAAAAACCCTTATATTGCGATTTTACTAAGCCAGGCTTAAATGGTCCCATTAAGAGAAAATCTTTAACAAAACCGTTATCTAAACGCATAACAGTTTTATCGTTCCTGTTTTGGGAAGTTTTTTCTCCACACCTTTCCTTCCCTTCAAGGGTATTTCTTTTGTTGATACGCTTCAACTTCTCTGCTGCAAATTCTTTTTTTGCTTCTTCCCAAATGAAACTAAACTCTCGTTTGTTCCCATAATAAAACATATATGTGGTTTTCTCGCCAGCATTAAATACTAACGAATTCTTATTATTAATAATCCATTTTTCACTCCATAAATCATAAATATCCACGTTATCGGGGAATATTATTGTCTTGGTCCCTGGTCTGGATGTATGGATTGTCAAAAAATGATCACTGACATATATTACGTCATCAGCTTCAGCGTAAACATGTACTCCGGCATATTTAGCCAGGGAACGTAATGTTGATGGTGAAACAAGCGTAGAAGAAATATACATCGACTTATATCCCGGCATATTACAAATAGCGGCGCCGCATACGTTATCAGAAGAAACCGCCAGACATGTTTCCGGATTTTCTACGCCAAAGAAAGTATAATATCTTGAGGCCGATATATCGTGATACAGAGGTTCACCGGCTTTTATAGAGAACAGCTTTGCACAAGCATCCGTAGCCGTCAGCTTGCTTTTAGGCGGCAAAGAAATAAATTGAAAGCCTGTCAATTCCTTCATATATTCCCTATTCATAGCCGGTTGCCTATCCGTGTTGAGTAAACCCGGCACACCAAGCCAGATCACTAACGGATTT
>JAQUEL010000075.1 GCA_028685295.1 bacterium | reverse complement strand
ATGGACCTCTACAAGGGGTTGACATTTTAACTGCTGAAGGATAAAATGGTAAATAACGGAGTAACAAGTTTCGTAAACATAGGTGACTTTGTGTATGATATCTGGAAGATCTAAAATGATTTCGATGTCGGACGTGGCCAGGCTGGCCTTTGTTAGCAAGGCCACTGTATCGAAGGTGCTTAATGGCAAGCCTGGTGTTTCCGAGAATACAAGAGCGAGGGTTCGCCGTGTTTGCGAGGAAAACGGATATCGTCTCAATACCAGTATACAGGATCTTGTCAGAGAGAGGCGAACCGGATCTACCCGCAGCATAGCATTTGTGCTGGTGGGTAAGGAGTTCTCCGATCCGGCTTACTCCCGGCATATCGATGGAATAGCCGGGTGTGCGGCAGAAAACAATTTTCATCTTGTTTTTGTGAATCTCATCGGCAAGGAAACGCTGGTATTTGATCTTCCGCCCATACTTAGAGACGGAAGAGTCGACGGGTTACTGATCTCGGGCAAGCTGACACCCACGATTATCGGCGTGATTAATAAACTGGGTATACCTCATGTGGTGTTGGGTAATTACAGCAATAGCATAAAAGGCGATTCTCCTGTTGCGGAAGTAAACTTGGGTATAGGCATTTACAAAGCGCTTGAGCAGCTTAAACTTGCCGGTAAAAGAAGAATAGCTTTCTTTGATGAGGACCTGAACCGCTATCTGGAAAAATTAATCTTTGAGGCGTTTAAAGCTTCTTTGCAGGAGAACGATCTTGCATTCCTCCAGGATCTGGTATATGTAGGCGCCGGCAGTATGACGGGGGCTTTTTCTGCATTGAAAGATGTATTCAGGGCTGACAAATTGCCGTTTGATGCCATTTGTTGTCACGACTTCAGGGTTGCCAGCGAGATAAGCCATTTGATAACCGGACGTTTCGGACTTGAAAGAGCGATAGATATTATACTTGTAACCTCTAGGCCTTATTCTTATTACAGGCTCCCGGTGCCAGCCATATATATCGACAATAATATAGATTCTATCGCTTACAGCGCTACAAATCTGTTGCTTGCATCTATTATGCAGGGAGAAGATATCAGCAACCGGAATATAATGATAAAGTCTACAGTGGAGGTTTGCCTTTAAATTTTTTAAAGAGTTCTGTGATATTTAAAGGATGCAATGGCCGTATTGTCGGAAATATAAGGTAAAGGATGTGCGAAATGAAAGGGTTAAGAAGCGATAAAGGGTTTACACTGATTGAATTGCTGGTTGTGATTGCCATCATAGCAATCCTGGCATCTATTCTCTTTCCGGTCTTCGGCAAGGCAAGGGCCAAAGCCAGGCAGGCTTCATGCCAGAGTAATCTCAAGCAACTGGGAATGGCTTTTGCCATGTATGTGCAAGACTGGGATGAGGTTTTTCCTCCGCAAAATAAAGATAACGCAAATCAATGGGGCTGGGTGTTAAGGCAATCCAAATACATAACAAATAATCGGATAATGCTCTGCCCTGATGCCGGTCATCTTGATCATGCGACAGGGTTCGACGATTTCCCTAACGATTCCTGGAGATATTCTTACGTTAATTATGGTTACAATTGCTATTTCCTCGGCTCTCATTACGATGGTAATGCTTATGTATTTCCTGCGCGGAGCCTGGCCGATGTTAAACGCACAAGCGAAACAGTTCTGCTGGCTGATGCTTATTATGATCCCAGTATCGCTAACAGGCCTGCCAATGTGTTGAACACCGTTAACACCGAAACCTTTGTTATTCATGATCGCCATAACGGAGGAGCCAACGTTCTATGGGTTGACGGTCATATAACGTGGAAGCATAACGCCCGTTATACCGTTCAGGTGATGAATTATATGATCGGTAACTGATGCGTGAACAGTTTTATCGGCGGGAAGTTTAGGGGCGGCCGAAGCAATATTCATAGGTACTGCCGTGATATCGCGGCATAAGGAGGAAGAGAATGTTTTATCCAAGGGTTGCTGGGAGATCAAATTATCTGTCTGCTGTTGTGATGCGAAGTTTTCTCGCTGCTTTAGCGGTAATTATGATAAGCATTTTTAGCGGGCCGGCAAATGCCGATTCTCCTAAAACGCTGTTGTACTTTGCTTCTCCTGATGCCGATAAAGAGAAGGATTACAAGGTGGTTAGAAAAGTGGTCCTTGACAGCGGCATACCTTCTGACGAAGGTACTATCGAGATGTGGGTCTGCCCGTGGGGATGGGGCTCCGGTGAGGGGAAATGGCATTTCTTTCTTGAAGCCGGTAATAACATCGATCCCGGTTTGCCGAAATTGATCCTTTATAAATTCCCCGATGATAAACTGCGGCTTCTATGGCAGGAAAGCGCTACGGAAAAGAAGGTCATCGATATCCTGCAAAAAGTTGAATTCGAGGCTGACAAATGGCATCATCTGGCGTTTACCTGGAAGCAAGGAAGCAGGAAATGCGATGTATCCCTTTATCTGGACGGCAAATTGCTGGGACGGCGTACGGGTGCGTTCGAGTTGAATATGAAGGCTTTTTCGGGTATATTGCACCTGGGCGACGCTAAGGGCTGGAATCCTGCGAGTGATCACGGCACTGCAATTAAAGACCTGCTGGTCCTGGATAAAGCTCTATCCACTGAGCAGATTGCCGCCGAAGCTAAAAAAAAACTGATGTAGCCCGCAGCTTCTCTTCTATCGATGGAATTCCGGGGATAAAGAACGGCTTCTCCGCGCTTTGTTACGGGGCAACGCAGTACCGCTGGCAGGTTGATTATCTCGATGATAGAGGCAAAAAAATCGGTAATGAATCTTTCAGCTTCCGGTCTTGCAGCAACACTGTTTCATCGATGCCGGCAACATTCGACTTTACGCCTCCCCCATATACCGTAAAGACAGTCTTCACTCTTGAGAGCGAAGCCGGAGAAAGCTCTGCAGGGTTTGCAAACGCAGCGGTCAAACCCGGGATGCTTGTACGTAAGATGCCGCAACATTACTGGAAGGGCTGTTGGATATGGGATGCCGCTCCCGTTATGGCCGATGTCCACCTGTATTTACGGCATGCCTTTACCGTTGATGATCCTGCTGCTGTCGAGGAAGCACGCTTTCAGTGGCTAACCGATGAGATCTCAGAATTATTTCTTAACGGCAAGTATATAGGTAAGGTAACATCCTGGGCCAGGCCGACTCTAAGCGGAAACATCAAGCGATACTTAAGAAAAGGCACGAATATTATTGCCGCCAGGGCTTATAACCAAGCGGGGGCGGCAGCTTTCCTGTGCGAATTGACGATCAACTACGGTGACCGCAGCGATTACGTCTGCAGCGATATCGATTGGAAGGTATCTTCCACTGCGCCCGATGGGTGGGACCTGCCCGGGTTTGATGATACTTCCTGGCAGCAGGCTACTTGCAAAGTGCTTATTCCTCGCAATCCTTACGGGCTTGTGCCTTACACTTACTTTGGCCGCAGGCAGAAAGCGGAGATAATTCGCCTGGCCTCTCCGTTACGCGTACACGGCGAGAAGAAGTCGGATATTACGATAATGATAAAGAGCGAAGGCAACTTTGCTGCCGAGAAAGAGGCGACAGTTGCACTATACAGAGGCAATTATATGGTAGCCTCCGAGAAGTCTTTATTGAAGCAGCGCCAGCCTGGTCTTCTTTGTTTGTCAACGGCATTCAGTTTCCCGTCCGATGCTGATAAGGGAACATATACCGTAAAGGTCGACAGTCCGGTACTGGAGTTCAGGGACGGTAATGTTGCCGGTACAATAGAATACAGTCCTTCGCCTGCCGGCAGTGAAAGAATGGTGGCCGTTATAAAGCCTGTAAATGGGGTGCCGCGTCTACTGATCAACGGCAAGCCAACCTCTTTCGTAACTTATCGTCTAGGCATTGATGGTCGGGGCGATCATACGGCTTATCTGAACGATTTTTATAATGCCGGAGTCAGGATCATCGAGCTTGCTATTCCACTTGACCGTGTTTGGAAATCCCAGGATAGGATAGATTACGATATGGTCGATTCTATACTGGATGAAGTGCTTTTTGTCGTTCCGAAAAGCCGGCTTATAATCTCGTTCAGCATTTACGCTCCTGGATGGTGGAAACACTTGCATAAAGAGGAGATGACCGCCTTTGAGGATGGTGTGTGGCCGCAGGTTTCCTATGCTTCCAGCCTTTTTCTTAATGACTCTGAGCGTGCGCTCGGAAGCATAATAAAGCATATTGAAAACAGGCAATGTGCAAACAGGATTATCGGTTATTATCTTTCCGGCGGCGAAGACGGTCAGTGGATGCTATGGGTAGAAGGTGGCAGCGGAGCCATGGTAACCCGGGATAAGAAAAGGATCAGCGATTATAGTAAACCGATGCAAGAATATTTTCGCAACTGGTTGCAGCGCAAATATGGCGATATCGGCAAACTTAACTGTGCCTGGGGAGCAAACATTGCGGATTTCCGGTCTGTTATGCTCCCCGGGGCGAGCATTCGCAAATCTGTTGACGGCGGATTCTTCTATGACCCGAAAAAACAGATGAATGTAATAGATTTCCAGCAGGCGCTCTCCGATTCCATTACAGATGCCATTCTTCGTTACAGCGGTCTGATAAAACGATTGACGGAGAATAGAAAGACGGTAGGCGTCTATTATGGCAAGATATTTACGATTGGAGGGCATAACGAATGGGCTGAATTCGGCTTTAACCGTCTTTTGCATTCCAGGGAGATAGATTATTTTTCAGGTCCGTCGTATTTCCAGCGCCAGCCGGGCAGGCCTCATTCATCTAGCGCACCGCTGGCATCCATAGCGCTTCACGATAAGATGTATGTCGATGAGGCCGACCTTCGTACTTATGCGGGAGGAGCCGGAAGCTGGGCGTATACGGGCAACCCCTGGGATACGGTCAACACTATCAGGAAGATATTTGCTCTGAATGCGGTCGAGAACCAGGCGGTTCGCTGGTTTGATATTCATCCTGGTGAATTTGCAGATTCGGTTATCATGCATGCTGTGGCTGATATGAGTCGAATTGCGACAAAGACCGTTAAATGGCCAGCTAAACATGCCGAGGTTGCGGTTATTGTAAGCGAGCAGAGCCTGACCTATACCAGCATGGAAGCTAATGATTATATGCAACGTGCAGTGAGAAACCAATGGGCGGGTATGTTCTACAGGATTGGCGCTCCGGTGGATTTTTATATGCTTGACGATTTACGGCATTCCGATTTTCCAGAATATAAGATGTATATCTTCCTGAACGCCTGGTCTATAGATGCCGGTTTGAAGAGTGCTCTCCAGCGTTTACAGAAGAATGGATCTGTCTTTGTCTGGTTCCATGCTCCGGGTATCATCTCCGATGAAGGCCTGAACGTCGATAACGTTGATGATGTAACCGGTATAGGGATCAAGCGTCTTATCGATACCGTTGTCAAGGTACAGTATAGCCCACAGAGCGATATTCCATTTCTATCGCAAATCAAACCGGTAGTTTCCAGCCTGTCCGGTATTAATGCCCTCTACTATCCTGTGGGGGGTAAGGCTGTAACGTTTGGTTGCCTTGGTAGTCATGCATCAGGCGCTTTCAGGGATCTAGGCAGCTGGAAGTCGATTTACTTCAGCGCTCCGGTGATGACGCCGGAATTGCTCAGGGAGATCGCCAAGTATGCCGGCTGTCACATATATAGCCAGGACAGCGATGACATGATCTACGCGGGCAGCGGCATGATAGGTATTCACACTGCTGCCAAAGGCTTAAAAAAGATCAATTTGCCGGTACAGTGTCTTCTCAAGGACCTGATATCCGGTGAGATAATCAACATCAAAAAGAGTAACGGCGTAGAGTTTCCTATGGATGCCGGTGAGACCCGGCTATTTGAACTGGTACCCTGAGCAATTTTTACTTTGCCGTATGCCACGGCGCTCTGATCGGCCTGAGGTAAGACCGGCTGCAAAAGAGCCGGCGATGACAGGGTGAGACTGCGGAAGCGACAGGAAGAACATGGCACAAAATGATGAGCAGCATTGCATGCGATGCAAAAATAAGGGAGTCAAGATGAGCGAATTGCAGAACAAGAACACAGGGTTGAATAGAGTAATGCCACGTATATCCGTGCAGTATTTTCTGAACCATGACCTGGAGATCAACGAAGTAGAAAAGCAGGTAGAATTGATGGCTTACGCCGGTATTGAGTGCATACTATTGCATCCGAGGCAGGGCCTCAAAACCCCCTGGCTTTCAAAGCGATGGCAGGAGATAGTGCGATCAATATATAGAAAAGCCGTTGAATGCGAAGTCGGGATAGCTATATGGGATGAGTATCCTTTTCCCAGCGGTAATGCCGGAGGCTTGCTTGTTTCTGAACATCCGGAGCTTGTCGGCAAACATCTCGAATTCTTTGTCTGCCCGATCATGGCGGAGAAGCATATTTATAAATTCGTAAACGGTGACGATCCTCAGGAACTCGGGCATCTGATCGGTGGGTATGTGGTATACCAGGGAAAAGTAATGGATTTTAGCGAAAGGTGCGGATTAGTAGATAGTAAGGAGGACACCAGAAGGCGTATTCAGCATGTCGATTATCAGCCTTCCATCTTTCCTTATCAATATCCCCATTTCCGGTGGGCCTCTTTAGATCATCGTCATGCCATGTATCTTGAGGATCCCGAACGCTTTACCGGTGGCTATGTGGTTGGCGTGGCGGCATACAGCAATTTGCAACATCGGTATTACGCGCAAAGTGATCTTCTTAACAAAAGGACCCTGGAAAAATACGTGGAAAAGGTCCATACATATTATAACGATCTAGCTATCGAGGATAAGTGCCTGCCATACTATGCCTTTACCGACGAGCCCGGCCCCAGCGGTTCCTATCCCTGGACACCATCCTTTTTTGATGAGTTTCAAAAGGAGCATGATTACGAATTGAAGCCCCTGATGCCTCATCTCAGCTTTGATATTAACGATATCAGCGCTCAGGTCAGAATAGACTACAGAAAGACGCAGGCACGGTTATTCGCAGAGAACTATCTCGGCACTATAACAGATTGGTGTCACAACCATGGCATACGTTTGGGTGGGCACCTGCCAAGGCTTGAGATGATAGGTGAATGTGATAATTTCCCATACAAATTCAGGGCATGCAGCTATATGGATATTCCTACTCACGATCCGTTAGGCAGCAATACATGCAGAAAAGATCTTGTGTTGCGTACGATAGCCATGAAAATTGCCGTCTCGGCATCCAGAATTTTCAAAAAAAAGGATGTTCTGACCGATAGTTTTGCTCTGCTTCCCGATTCGGCATCAATAAGGGAGATAAAGAACTCTGCCGATTGGCAGATGTTTGCCGGTGTAAATTGTTTTGCCATTCACAATTTCTCTTATTCCATTGCCGGAGCGCGCAAAGACGAGGCGCCGCCTTCATACTTTTATCATCAGCCATGGTTTTCCATGATGAAAGACCTGACAAGCTATATGAGCGAAACATGCGAGTATTTACGGGAAGCATCATTCCCCTCTGAAGCGGTCGTAATTTTGCCGGATACCACGGTCAACGCCTTTTCCGGCAGTTCTGAAGAACATCAGAAGCGCCGTCTGGAGATAACGGAAACTTATATTGCGGTTGGTGGAGCTCTTCTCGATGCCCGGGCTGCATTTGAATTTACGGATGAAAGAGGTATCTGTGAAGCCGAAATGAGAGATGGATTTCTAAATCTATCCTCGCTGCGTTTTAAGTGGATATTGCTCCCCGACCTAAGCTATATCGAGGAGGAAACGGCTGTAAAGCTGGAGAAGGCCGTTGCTTCCGGCATTAAGGTCGTTTGTATAGGCAGAAAACCCATGCTTGTATCCTGCAGGGGGGATAAGAGAATATGTGCATGGGATGCCACCGGCATAAAGCTCTGTTCGGCGGAGGATATCGGCAATCTTGGTTTTAACGGCTTTGATGTAAGAGGTGTAACCAACGAAGCAGAGAGTATCTGGGCTTCAAGGGTTATAAAAGATGGCGTGGAAGGAGTATATCTCTTTAACGCGTCAAACCGCTTGTTTAAAGGCTTTGTTAAAGATAGCAAGGTTGCAATTTATCCTCACAGCGGACATCTTATAAGGGATATAAGCGCAATTGATCAGGTTGCGGCTACTGCCGGGCTAAGCGTCGTAGAGAACGGCGATTGCAAGATTACCGACCGCTTCAGGGTTACCTTTAACGATAATCAATGCCTGCTCTACGTGTGGCAGGTTATATCATGTGCCGATTTCGACAGGGGAATTATCTGGGAGAGGTCTCCGGCTATAAATTTAATGGAAGAGAGGACTGTTGAACGACTGAAAGCTGATACATATTACTTTTCCAGATTCATCACCGGTGGGATGATCGATAATCTGAGGCTTGTCATCGAGCCGCTGGAAGATGGTATGTTGCCGGATATCTGGTGGAACGATTGTAAGTTGGAGGGATTTGAGAGGACTTCCGACTTCGACGTATTGAATTACAGTCTCTCTATACCCCGAGAGTACTTTCATAAAGATGTTCCGCAGTTGAATATACTGAAAGTAAAGGCGCCTGAAGGATCTTTTGGCTTTTGTGATGCACCTGTTCTTGTGGGCGGTTTTGAGGTCTCCATCGATCATGCATTGCATGGTATGCCGAGGTTGGACCCGCATAACGGCATATATGATAACGTGCTGCCTGCAAGCTGGAGTTCCTTTGGCCGAATGTTTTACTCCGGTGAAGCCCTTTACAGTTTCAATATCGAGGTTAATGAAGAAAAGAGCCGTAAAAACTGCTGGATGCGTCTGGGAGAAGTGGAGACCATGGCAGAGGTTAGTGTGGATGGAGCGTTAAAATGCCGCTCGTTCAGTCCTCCTTACATAGTTTGCCCAGGTCGATTATCAAAGGGGCTTCATGAAGTGGAGATAAGGGTAATAAATACTCTTGCCAACCGTTTGCGTTGCCAATGGCGCAAATCGGGGCTGCTGAGCGGGGTGGAGGTATACTTTTCGGAATAAATCCAAGGTCGCAGGAATAGCAGCAACTATGGGGTCAGGAGTTTACATTTAACATATTTGCGTATTCCGGTGAAATCGATCACCCATCGGAACATAGTGACGTTTGATAGGGAATGAATAGGGGCTGGAGCCAAGTAAAAATATTGAAGGCCAAGGCGGATAAAGCTGCAAGGGATAATAAGAAAGCTGAAAACTACTAAAAAACAGACTTGACTCCCC